>NZ_FR898019.1:0-18444 GCF_000437175.1 Ruminococcus sp. CAG:330
AGTTCTTAATCTGCTTTTTCTTTTTCGTTCTGCTTTGCCTTTTCCGGTTTCTCGGAAAAGAACTTCAAAAGCTGTAAGCCCCAGATCACAGCACCGCCGATCAGGAAGAAAAGAATGTTGAAGGTGTGCAGAGAGAGGGCATCCTGCGGATTTTTCAGCGTGGTCGGTCCCATGGTGATCGCATAAAGCGAACCGATCATCAATCCGATGATGAGAAAGACCGTCGCAGCACGATGCTTTTCCAGCGCAGCACGGATGATTTTGATAATGGCAACGATGCCCGTCAAAACGCCAATGCCAAATACAATGACGATGGGGAGAGAGTGGAACTGCAAGTGCAGGATGTCTTTGATGGCGGTGATGATAGGCAGGTAGATGCCGAAGATCAGCAGCAGCGTCGAACCGGAGATGCCCGGCAGAATCATGGCACAGATGGCAACTGCACCGCAGACAAAGACATAGAGGTACATCCCGATTCCCGGATGGCTCAGATCCATGCCGTTTCCGCCGCCCACCGGATTGAAGTAGGTGATAGCGGATACCAGCGCAATGCCAATGAGGATGAAGAAGATTCGGCTGAGCTTCTCTTTCAGACATCCTTTTTCCTCTATGATGACAATAGGGATTGCAAAGACAATGAATCCCATAAATAGCGAGGATATCTGGTAGATGTGCGTTTCAAAGACGTTTGCCAGAATCAGCACGGCAAGACAGAATCCGATTGCCCAGCCAATGCCGAGCTTGATCAGATACTTCAGGGCGGCAATGCGTTTTTCCTTGGTTCCGGAGATCAGGTCATCTAGCGAGTCGACAAAGCGGTCGTAGAATCCCAGCAAAAACGCAATGGTTCCGCCGGATACGCCGGGAACGCTGTCCGCCAGCGCCATGCAGAATCCATGGATAAATGTGATGATTTTTTTCATGCCACAATAGCTCCTTTGTAATTTGTCTTTTTTATCATACATGAAAAAATTCAAAGAAAACGAAACGATTATTTAACGAGCGATAAAGTATTATTAAACTATTCTTAAATTGAAAAGATACGTGAATTGAAACTGTCAAAAATCGCTGTGGCTTCGGGCAAAACGCCGGCTTTGGAAGCGTAATATCGGCGTGAAATGAAAAAATCCGCATGTTGTTCCCGCAAAAAATGCCGGTCAGAAAAACTTGATATTTACCGAAAAGTGTGCTATAGTTATAGGGATATCTCAGACTGATCGAAATGGAAGTGAAAAAATGCGGTTATTCATGGCTGGACTCGATGTGCATTCAGCAGAGATTGCAGTGCGGGAGGCGCTTGCGTTTTCTACAGAGCAGGCGAAGGCATTCCTGACCGCACTGGTGCAGGAATCCGGCGTATCCGGTGCGGTGCTCTTGGCGACCTGCAATCGGACAGAATTATACATCACTGCGGAATCGGACATTTCTCCGGCGGAGTTGCTGCGTGCGGCAAAATCCGAAACGGCAGTGCCGGAACTCTTGTTGCTGGAGGAGATGGCGGCAGCGCAACATCTGATGGAGGTCGCCTGCGGTTTGCACTCCCAGATTCTGCACGAGGAACAGATCGTGACACAGATCGGCGGTGCGCTGGAAATGGCGAGAAGCTGCCATACCACAGATGCGGTGCTGGACACACTGTTCCGCACAGCGGTTTCCGCCGGGAAGGAGGCATTGACGCAGGTCGCTGTTTCTGCCGTGCCGCTCTCCGTGTCCTATCGTGCCGTGCAGCGTCTGGAGCAGGTGCTGGGGGACTTGCGGGAAAAGTGCTGTCTTGTCATTGGCAACGGTAATATGGGACGGCTCGCCGCATCTCTGCTGGTGCAAAAGGGGTGCCAAACAATGGTGACGCTTCGTTCCTATCATCGCGGGGAAACTGTTGTGCCCTTTGGCACTGTGCCCGTATCCTATGAACAGCGCTTTTCCCGGATGGAGCAGGCGGACATTGTCATCAGTGCCACCCGCAGCCCGCACTATACCATCTGGAAGCACCAGCTGGAACAGGTGCGGCACCGTCCGGCGATGCTGGTAGATCTGGCAATGCCACGGGACATCGAAGCCTCCTGCGGGACACTGGACGGCGTGACGCTGTGGAATCTGGACGACTTACAGAGCGACACAGCACCAGACCAGCAGGCAATCACTGCGCTGCACCAAATTGCCAAGCAGTATGCGGATACCTTTCGCATGTGGCGAAACTATCGGGACTCAGTGCCATATATGCAGCAGCTGAAAGAGCTGACAGCCCAGCGTATTCTGCATAGCACAGCAGTTGATGCTTATCAGTCTGTACCGCAGCTGGAGAAGATCGTTCGCCTGACCGTAGAAAAAACGGTGGACATGCTCATGGGCAGCATGAAAGCCCAGATTGAACCGGCGCTGTTGCAGGATTGCTGTACCAAAATCAAAGACAGGGGGCGATTTTAACCCATGGGAGAAGTGATTCGCATTGGCAGCCGTGCCAGCCGTCTTGCCATCATCCAGAGTCAGCTGGTCATGGCGGAGATTCAGCGCAGCCTGCCGGATGCCAGGCTGGAACTGGTGACCATGAAAACGACTGGCGACAAGATTCTGAACCGGACGCTGGACAAGATTGGCGGGAAAGGATTGTTCTTAAAGGAATTGGATAATGCGCTTTTATCCGGAGAAGTGGATTTGTGCGTGCACAGCCTGAAAGATGTGCCGGTGGAGGAGAATCCGGCGCTGCCCATTGGCGCATATTCTGCACAGGAGTCGCCCGGCGATGTTCTGGTTTTGCCGGAGGGAGCTTCTGACTGGGACGCTGCTGCGCCGGTGGGATGCGCCAGCTTGCGGCGTAGCATGCAGTTTCAGCAGCTGCATCCGGATGCGGCGGTCAGGCCGGTGCGGGGCAATGTGCTGACACGGCTGGAAAAGCTGGATTGCGGGGAATACGGCGCTCTGATTCTGGCGGAAGCCGGCTTAAAACGGCTGGATCTGAGTCATCGGATTCACCAGCGGTTTTCACCGGAACAGATGGTGCCGGCAGCCGGGCAGGGTGTTATGGTGACGCAGAGCCGTGCCGGCGAGTACGCCGAACTGCTGGAAAAGCTGAACCATCCGGATGTTGCACTCTGCGCCAAAACAGAACGCCGCTTGTCAGCACTGCTGGGCGGAGACTGCTCTGCGCCGGTGGGCTGTCACGCCAGATGCAGCGGAACACAGATGACGCTCTACGGATTTTCCGGTATGGGCGGCGTTCCGAAACGTGCCGTGGTACAGGGAAATGTGAGAGATGCTGCTGTGCTGGCGGAAGAACTGGCACGGCAACTTGCATAATTCAATAGAAAGCTGGTATGAACAATGAATTTGACCAATCGTCCCCGTCGTCTGCGCAGCAGTGCGCTGCTTCGCAGCATGGTACGGGAAACACGGATTTCTGCGGATACTCTGGTCTATCCCATGTTTGTGCAGGAGGGAACCAACGTCAAGGAGGAGATCCCCTCCATGCCCGGACAGTATCGGTGGAGTCTGGATCGAGTGGATGAGATTTTGCATCAGGTGTCGGATTCCGGCGTGAAGAGCGTGCTGCTCTTCGGCATTCCGGCACAGAAAGATGAGGTCGGCAGCAGCGCATGGCAGCCGGACGGCATTGTGCAGCGGGCAATCCGGCACATCAAAGCGGCTTTTCCGCAGTTCTATGTGATTACCGATGTCTGTATGTGCGAGTATACCTCCCACGGGCACTGCGGGATTCTCTGCGGACATGACGTGGATAACGATCAGACGCTGGAAGTGCTGGCAAAAACTGCGCTCTCCCACGTGCAGGCAGGGGCGGACATGGTAGCGCCCTCGGATATGATGGACGGCAGAGTGGGAAGAATCCGGCAGGTTCTGGATGAAAACGGTTTTGTGAATACACCCATTATGGCGTATTCCGTCAAGTACGCCTCAGCTTTCTACGGACCGTTTCGGGATGCTGCCGGTTCTGCGCCGGCGTTCGGCGATCGGAAGGGCTACCAGATGGATCCGCACAACGCACGGGAGGCAATTCTGGAGGCAGAGCTGGACGTGCAGGAGGGTGCGGACATCCTTATGGTGAAGCCGGGCATGGCATATCTGGATGTGCTGAAGTCGCTGAAAGAGCGTTTTCACCAGCCCGTTGCGCTCTATAGCGTCAGCGGAGAATACGCCATGATTCAGGCAGCAGCTGCTGCCGGATATATCGACAGAACTGCCGTTATCTGTGAATCAGCAGTGTGCATGTACCGTGCCGGTGCAGATCTGCTGATTACCTATTTCGCCATGGAACTGGCGCAGTATATCAAAGAGGGGAGAATTGGATGATGCATACAGAGTGTTCAGAGGAACTCTATTCCCGTGCCAAGGAATTGATGCCGGGCGGTGTCAATTCTCCGGTGCGTGCGTTTTTGTCTGTGGGCGGAACGCCGCGGTTTATCCGGCGTGCCAAGGAGCAATACCTCTATGATGAGGACGGCAACGCCTATATCGATTACATTGGCTCGTGGGGGCCGATGATTCTGGGACACAATCCGGATTTCGTGCTGGATGCCGTCCGGAAACAGCTGGAAAACGGTCTGAGCTACGGTGCAGCCACTGCACTGGAAGTGGAGATGGCGGAGCTGATTCATGAGATCGTGCCGTGCGTGGAGATGATGCGTATGGTGAACTCCGGCACAGAGGCTGTTATGAGTGCCGTGCGTGCTGCCAGAGGCTTTACCGGCAGAGATAAGATCGTGAAGTTTGAGGGCTGCTACCACGGCCACGCTGATGCTATGCTGGTCAAAGCCGGATCCGGTGTCATGACCTCCGGCATTCCGGATTCCAGCGGAGTCCCACGGGGATGTACTGCTGATACCCTCTCTGCGGTTTATAACGATCTGGACAGCGTGGAACGGCTGTTCCAGCAGTACCCTTCGGAGATCGCCTGTGTCATCGTCGAACCGGTGGCAGCTAATATGGGCGTAGTCGTGCCGAAAAAGTCCTTTCTTCCGGGATTGCGCCAGCTCTGTGACCAGTACGGCGCACTGCTGATTTTTGATGAGGTCATTACCGGATTCCGTCTGCAAATCGACGGCGCAATCGGACACTTTGGCATCACGCCGGATCTGGTGACCTATGGCAAGATCATCGGCGGCGGTATGCCGGTTGGCGCATACGGCGGAAGAAAGGAGATCATGCAGCTGGTTTCGCCCCTCGGTTCTGTCTATCAGGCGGGGACGCTCAGCGGCAATCCCGTGGCAATGTGCGCCGGTCTGACGCAGCTTCGCTATCTGAAAGCGCATCCGGAGGTGTACCGGCAGATCGGTTTCCTGTCCCACCGTCTGCGCAGCGGTTTGGAGGAGATTATTCGCCGGTATCATGCGCCGTGCACCGTCAACGGCATCGGTTCGCTGTCCTGCCTGTACTTTACGCCGGAACCTGTGACCGATTATACCAGTGCCAAGAAAGCGGACACTCAGCAGTTTAAAGAATATTTCCACTATATGCTGGACACCGGAAGCTACTTTGGCCCAAGCCAGTTCGAGGCGGCATTTGTCTCCAATGCGCACACGCTGCGTGAAATTGATAAGACGCTGGCGGATGCCGAGGATTACTTTGCATCCCGGAACTTTTAAGGAGAGAACGATGGAACAGGGAATGGTATTTCTGGTGGGAGCCGGTCCGGGCGATCCGCTTTTGCTGACAGAGCGTGGAAAACAGTGCCTGCAAACTGCGGATGCTGTGGTCTATGATGCGCTGGCGAGCGCTTCAGTTTTAAACCTGACCCGACCGGACTGCGATCTGATCTTTGCCGGAAAGACTGCCGGACTGCACCACAAAAAGCAGAGCGAAACCAATCTTCTGCTGGTAGAGTTGGCGCAGCAGGGGAAAAAGGTGGTGCGTCTGAAAGGCGGTGATCCCTTTGTCTTTGGCAGAGGGGGAGAAGAGGCGCAGATGCTGCGGAAACACGGCGTGCCGTTTGCCATTGTGCCGGGCGTGTCCTCTTGCTATAGTGTTCCGGCATATGCCGGGATTCCGGCGACCTATCGGGATCACGCCTCTTCGTTCCATGTCATCACCGGACATCGAAAGGCATCCCGGCAGGAGGAATCGGACGGCGCTGCACTGGCAAAGCTGGAGGGAACGCTGGTCTTTCTCATGAGTCTTGGCAACTTGCCCCGCATTGCGGATACGCTGATACAGGGCGGAAAATCGCCTGACACGCCGGCAGCCGTGATTGAGCAGGGGACGACTGCACGGCAGCGTGTGGTCACAGCACCCCTGGCGCACATTGCACAGGCGGCGCAGGATGCCGGTTTGCACACACCGGCGATGACGGTTGTGGGAGATGTGGTCTCTCTGCGTCAGGAATTGCAATGGCAGGAGCGTGGAGCACTCTACGGAAAAAAAGTGTTGCTCACGGGAACACCGGACTATGTGCGGAAGGCAGCGCTTCCGCTTCGAAAGCACGGCGCAGAGGCAGCAGAGGTGAGCCTGATCTATCCGCAGGAACCGCAAGAGGGCACATTTTCCGCAATTCCGTGGGGCGACTATACATGGCTGGTGCTCACCAGTGCCAACGGTGTGGAACTGTTTTTTGCCGGATTGCAGCGGGATGGCGTAGATCTTCGGCAATTGCTGCACCTGCACTTTGCCGTCATCGGTAAGGGTACGGCGCAGGCGCTTGCACGGCATGGGATTTTTGCGGACTGCATCCCGCCGCAATTTCACAGCGACAGTCTGGCGGAAGCACTGATTCCCCAGCTGACGGCGCAGGACAAGGTGCTCCTGCTTCGGGCGGAGAACGGCTCTGAGGTGCTGTCGCAGCGTCTGGAACAGGCTGGTGTGTGCTTCCGCACTGTGCCGTTCTATGCAGTAAAGTCGGACTGGCGGAAAAAGCAACTGTTGCTGGCGGAGTTGAAAACGGCGGACTATGTGTTTCTTGCCAGCTCCTCCGCTGCCAGAACCTTTGCGGAAATGACTGCCGGAGAAGATCCCTATGCAGCACAGGTCATCTCCATTGGCGATGCGACTACGCACACAGCGGAATCCTTTGGAATCCCTGTGGCAAAGACGGCAAAACAGTCAGACATTGACGGCATGCTTCAGTGTATTCTCCCTCCTGCTGCAGCGGAGGATGCCAGATGACCGGCTATCCCATCTCCCTGCATTTGCAGGGAAAAAAGTGCGTTGTCTTTGGTGCCGGAAAAACAGCACAGCGGCGGGTGCAGGGACTTTTGCAGGCTGGTGCAATGGTGACTGTGATTGCGCCGGAACCCAAGTCGGACTGCTGGAACAAGGCAGATCTGACCTATGTGCAGGCGCATTACCAACAGGCGTTTCTGGAGGAGGCGCTGCTGGTGTTTGCAGCGACCAATGACGCAGCATGCAATGCGCAAATCGTACAGGACGCACAGGCACTGGGAAAGCTGGTTTCCACGGTAACGGCGGATGCAGCGAATCTCTCTGATTTTTCCGTGCCAGCTACCCGCTGCAGCGGTGCGGTGACGCTTTCCGTGACAACAGACGGAAAAGCACCAGCGCTCTCCGCTGCCATTTGCGATGCACTGGTACCGGCGCTTGCAGATTGTGAAATGCTCTGCACTTGTATTTGCACGCTGCGCAACACTTGGAAAAAAACGATACCGGAACAGCGTCGCCGTGCACAGCTGCTCCGGCAGATCACAGCGTCGGATGCACTAGCGCTGTTTCGAGAACAGGGACAGACCGCTTACCTCCAATACGCTGCGAAACTGTCCGGCATTGTACCGCAGGAGAAAACCGCAATTCTGGCGGTCAGCTTCGGCACTGCCTACGCAGAAACACGGGAGCAGACCATCGGTGCTGTGGAACGGGCAATCGGCAAGGCATTTCCGGAGGCGGACGTGTATCGTGCCTTTACCAGCAGCCGAATTGTCCGCCGAATGCGGCAGAGCGGAATCCAAGTCGATACGGTGAACGAGGCACTGGAACGTCTGAAGCAGCTGGGCTATACGCAGATATTCTGTCAGCCGACTTATGTCGCTGCCGGCAAGGAATACGAACAGCTTTGCACCGATGCAGCAAAATGGAAACGGTCGTTTCTGCATCTCTCCGTGGGAGTGCCGCTGCTGATGCACACGGCGGATTATCCGCATCTCATTCAGGCGATGGCGGAATCCGGCATCATTGCCCATGAAGCGCACCGTGCCTATCTTCTGATGGGACACGGAACGGCACATGCCGGAACGCTGGCATATCCGGTGTTTGAGGACTGGCTGCGGCACTGCGGATATGACAATGTGTTTGTAGGGACGCTGGGCGGTGTGCCGACCCTGGAAATGGCATTGGCACAGCTGAAAAAGCACGCCTATACGGAAGTGGTGCTCTCTCCTATGCTGCTGGCAGCAGGAAAGCATGTGCAGCGGGATATGGCGGGAGAACATCCGGCATCCTGGAAATCGATTCTGGAACAGAACGGGTATTCTGTGACAGTGCAGACGCAGGGACTTGGCGCATATCCGGCAATACAGGAGCGCTATGTTGCGCATTTGCGGGAACTGATGGCATCACAGAATTTCCCTGAAACTAAATAAGATTTGATATCGTAACCGGATAGGAAGTTTTCCTGTCCGGTTCTTTTTTGTGCATTTTGATGTTCTAATCACTCGCTTTTCGACTTCGTTTTATCACATCATACAAAAAGAGTAAAATCCTCTTGACAAACTCCTAGTTTTGCGGTATCATATATGGCATATTAAACATATCAAAACAATATGAATTATAGGGAAAGGAGGACATGACAATGCGGTATTTCAATTTAAAAGCGACAGGCGGCATTGTACGATGTTTCTTCTCTTTTTCTGGAATAGAGATCGCACAATCCATTCATAGGAAAGAAAGAGGGAAAAGAACATGAAAAAGAGCAAGATCAAGATTTTTGGACTTTTGGCAGCAGTCGTTTTGACTGGAGGAATTTTCGCCGGATGCGGAAGTGCTTCGGATGACACGGTCAGCATTGTCAACGTCTCCTACGACCCCACCCGAGAGCTTTACTCGGAGTACAACAAGATTTTCGCCGAGCACTGGAAAGAAAAAACCGGACAGGATGTGGAAGTCACACAGTCCCATGGCGGTTCCGGTAAACAGGCGCTGGAAGTTGCCAACGGTCTGGAAGCCGATGTGGTAACCTTGGCGCTGGAATATGATGTGGATGCCATTCAGGACGCCGGACTGATCGAGGACGGCTGGGTCAATGAGTTTGACGATGACAGCGCACCGTACACCTCCACCATTGTTTTTCTGGTGCGGAAGGGCAACCCCAAGGACATTCATGACTGGGACGATCTGGTCAAGGATGGCGTCGGCGTAATCACCCCGAACCCCAAGACCTCCGGCGGTGCGAGATGGAACTATCTGGCAGCTTGGGCGTATGCCGACAAGCAGGACGGCGGCGATGAGGCAAAGACAGAAGAATTCATCAAAAAGCTTTACCAGAACGTTCTGGTGCTGGACTCCGGCGCAAGAGGTGCGACGACGACCTTTGTGGAGAACGGACAGGGCGATGTGCTGATCGCATGGGAAAATGAGGCGTATCTGTCTATCAAGGACAATCCGGACGACTATGAGATCATCACGCCGAGCATCAGTATTCTGGCGCAGCCCTCTGTGGCAGTGGTGGATTCTGTGGTAGACGAACGTGGCACACGGGATGTGTCAACGGAGTATTTGCAGTATCTCTATTCGGACGATGCGCAGCGCATCGCAGGGGACAACTATTACCGTCCCTCCAACCCGACAATTTTGCAGGAATATGCAGATGTGTTTAACTTAAATATTGACCTTGTCACCATTCAGGATTTCGGCGGATGGGATGAAGCGCAGAAAAAGCACTTCGCCGAGGGCGGAATCTTTGACAAGATCTACGAAAAATAAGGAGCAACTATGAAAAAAGGCAGCAAACGGGTGATTCCCGGATTTGGATTATCAATGGGAGTGACACTTTCCATTCTCAGCATCATCGTTTTGATTCCGCTGGCGTCGCTGATCATCTACACCGCACAGCTCAGCCCGTCAGAGTTTTTCGAAACGGTAACACGTCCCCGTGTTCTGGCAAGCTTTCGTGTAAGCCTGCTCACGGCGTTTATCGCCTCTGCAATCAATGCGGTGATGGGTGTAATTCTTGCATGGGTGCTGGTGCGCTACCGTTTTCCGTGCAAGCGCCTGCTGAATGGAATGATCGAGCTGCCGTTTGCGCTGCCGACTGCTGTTGCCGGAATTGCGCTGACTTCCCTGACCGCAGATACCGGTCTGGTGGGAAAGTTCTTCGCCCGTTTCGGCATTGAGATCGCTTATACCAGAGCCGGTATCACAGTCGCACTGGTGTTCATCGGCATTCCGTTTGTGGTTCGCACCGTGCAGCCGATTTTGGAAAAGCTTGACCCGACCTATGAAGAGGCAGCCGGTGTGATGGGTGCAAGCCGTATCCGCATCTTCTGGAAAGTGATATTTCCGGAAATTCTGCCGGCAACTTTGACAGGGTTCGGATTGGCGTTCGGCAGATGTCTTGGAGAATACGGCAGCGTCGTATTCATCGCCGGCAATCAGCCCTATGAAACAGAGATCACACCGCTGATTATCATGTCAAAGTTACAGGAATATGATTATACCAGTGCAACTTCCATTGCATTGGTGATGCTGGTCGCTGCATTCTTGATTTTGTTCTTTACCAATCTGGTGCAGGCGAGAAGCGCAAAGATTTTGAAGGGAGGTCAGTAAATCATGCACGAAGAAACTGTGGGTTCCAAAGTCGTCAAATGGGTTTTGATCGGTGTCAGTGTCCTGTTTCTAGTCCTGCTGCTGCTGCTCCCTTTGGTGACGGTAATTTCCGAGGCGCTGCGGGATGGCTGGAAAACCTATCAGGCAGCGGTAACCGATAAATACACGGTCAAGGCAATTCTCCTGACCTTGGAGGCAACTGCCTGCGCTGTTGGCATCAATACGATTTTTGGCGTATTTGCAGCACTTGCAGTGACCAAATACCACTTCCGTGGGAAGAAAGTTCTCACGACACTGATCGATGTGCCGGTTACGGTGTCGCCTATTATCGCCGGTTTGATTTTCCTGCTGACGTTCGGCAGACAGAGCGTGCTGTATCCGCTGATGCAGGATCTGGGCATCAAGGTGGTGTTCGCCGTACCAGGCATTATTCTGGCGACGATTTTTGTCACATTCCCGTTTGTATCACGGGAGCTGATTCCGGTTCTGGAATCGCAGGGATCGGACGAGGAAGAGGCTGCAGCTCTGATGGGCGCAGGCGCCTGGACGATTTTCCGCAAGGTCACGTTCCCGCATATCAAATGGGCACTTTTGTATGGCGTGGTGCTCTGTGCAGCGAGAGCCATGGGTGAGTTCGGTGCAGTTTCCGTCCTCTCCGGACACCTGCGTGGTAAGACCAATACACTGCCCCTGCACGTGGAGATCCTGTTCAATGAATTCCAGTATGTGCCGGCGTTTGCAGTTTCGTCCGTTCTGGTTCTCATGGCAATTGTAATTCTGGTGATTCGCAGCTTAATTGAACACCGGGGAAAGAAGGAAACCTGATGTATGTAGAATTGAATCACATCAACAAGCGCTTTGGCAACTATCAGGCATCGGATGATGTGAGTTTTGGAATTGAAAAGGGAAAACTGATTGGACTGCTTGGCCCCAGCGGCAGCGGTAAAACAACCATTCTGCGCATGATCGCCGGTCTGGAACATCCGGACAGCGGTGAGATCAAGATTGATGGCACTGTGGTCAACGATATTCCCGCCAGCAAGCGTGGCATTGGCTTTGTTTTTCAGAACTATGCGCTGTTTCGGTATATGACGGTGTATGACAACATCGCTTTTGGACTGAAAGTGCAGAAAGTGGATAGAAAGACCATTGCCAGCCGTGTGGCAGAGCTGATCGACCTCATCGGGCTGAAAGGACTGGAAAAGCGCTATCCCAGCCAGCTCTCCGGCGGACAGCGTCAGCGTGTGGCATTTGCAAGAGCCCTTGCGCCGAATCCGCAGCTTCTGCTGCTGGACGAGCCGTTTGCAGCAATTGATGCGAAAGTGCGTCAGGAGCTGCGCAGCTGGCTGAAAGAGATGATCGGCAAGCTTGGTGTCACCAGTATTTTTGTCACCCACGATCAGGATGAGGCAATCGAGGTTGCCGATGAGATTATCATCACCAATCGAGGCAGAATCGAACAGATGGGAACGCCGCTGGAGATCTACCGCCATCCGCAGACCTCTTTCACAGCTTCGTTTTTCGGACGCACCTCCGTGCTGGCAGACTACCGGAAGTATCACACATTCCAGCAGATGGAACACGTGGAAAAGGCAATCGTCCGTCCGGAGTTCCTGAAAATTACCAAGAAGGGCGAGGTACAGAAGTACGGCAGTTCTGCTTCTCAGGGCGTGGTGGAACGGGTTTCTTTTCGTGGCGACTGGATCGAGCTGGAAGTTCGTGTGAACGGCGATTTGCTGATTGCCAAGCGTGATCTGGAAGAGCCTGGCGTTTCCGTTGGAGAAACAGTGGACGTATTCCTCTACCGCATCTTTGTGATTGCCGGCGAGACGTGCTATCTTCTGGAGAATCAGTCCTTGCAGGATGATTCTGTATTTATTTGAGTGCTTTCTCATATTGTTAAGATTACAAATTAAAAGGAGTCGAGTACCATGGCTAAGATTTATCAGGGTGCAGTGGAGCTGATCGGAAATACTCCGCTGGTAGAAGTTATCAATCTGGAACAGCAGGAAGCGCTGAAAGCGAGAGTCCTTGTGAAGCTGGAATATCTCAATCCGGCTGGCAGTGTCAAGGATCGTATCGCCAAGGCAATGCTGGAAGATGCAGAGGCAAAAGGACTGCTGAAAAAGGGTTCTGTGATTATTGAGCCAACATCGGGGAATACTGGAATTGGTCTGGCTGCCATCGCAGCTGCCAAGGGCTATCGTGTGATTCTGACGATGCCGGAAACCATGAGTGTGGAGCGCCGGAACATTCTGAAAGCATACGGCGCTGAGATCGTTTTGACCTCTGGTGTCAAGGGCATGAAGGGTGCCATTGAGCGTGCAAGGGAGCTGGCAGAGGAAATTCCGGGAAGCTTTATTCCCGGACAATTTGAGAACCCTGCCAATCCGGAGGCACACCGCAAGACCACCGGTCCGGAGATCTGGCAGGATACCGATGGAAAGGTAGACTTTTTTGTTGCCGGCGTTGGAACCGGCGGAACCGTTAGCGGAACCGGCGCATACCTGAAGTCCAAGAATCCGGCAGTGCAGGTCGTTGCGGTAGAGCCGTTTGACTCGCAGGTTCTGGCAGGCGGAAAACCCGGCCCGCACAAGATTCAGGGCATTGGCGCAGGCTTCGTTCCCAAGACACTGGACACCGGCATCTATGACACGATCTATCCGGTGAAGAATGACGATGCCTTTGCAACGGCAAAGCTAATTGCCAAGCACGAGGGAATCCTCGTGGGAATTTCGTCCGGTGCAGCGCTGTATGCAGCACTGGAACTGGCAAAGAAGCCGGAGAATGCCGGAAAAACCATTGTTGCGCTGCTGCCGGACAGCGGTGACCGCTATTATTCCACAACACTGTTTTCCGATTGAGAATTCGTTTGTGTGCAGAAGAGAGGAAGATGTACCATAAAAATCTCAACAAAAGTAGAATGCGGCATCATCGCATTGATCGACATTGCACTGCATTCTGAAAATGGAGAAGCTGTTGCCGTGAGCAGTATTTCCAAGCGGCAAAACATTTCAGTAAAATATCTGGAACAAATTCTGGTGGCGCTGCGTCAAGCATATCTGATTCGTGGCATCAAGGGATTCAAGGGCGGCTATGTCATCGCAAGACCTGCCAGTCAGATCACATTTCAGGAGATCATTGACGCACTGGACATCACAGTTCTGGGCGATGTGGATGCTGGCGGTGCAGATGACAACTCTCTTTTGAAAGCAACGGTACAGGAGTGCCTGTGGGATCAGATGACGGCATATCTGCGGAAGTTTTGCGCCGGCGTGACATTGCAGGACATGATTGAGCGCTATCGCAGCTCGATTCCGCCGGAGGAGTCGTTCATGTATTATATCTAAAAGAAGTTTCGGATTCACTTCCGGCTTCTGTTTCAGACGGCGTCGCAGCGTTTGCCAATGCGCCGTCTGATTTTTCAGAAAAATATGTGAACTTATCATGTATAATAAGAATCTACAGATAACTTTTTGAATAAAATGAAAAAACATACGAAATCATACAAAACCTATTGACTTAGTAGTGAAAAGGTGCTATAATAGGCTCATGAAAACGAACGAGAGGAGCGTGGGTGAGCGCATGAAGTTTAATACGGCATTGCTGCATCAGAATTTTGATGGCGAAAAGAGTACGGGTTCCACGATCATGCCGATTTATCAGGTCAGCGCATTCGCACATGAAACGGCAGAAAAACTGGAAAAGGTTTTTCATAATCAAGCGCCGGGATTTGCTTATACTAGAATCAGCAACCCAACCGTAGACGCTTTTGAAAAGAGAGTCGCAGCGATGGAACACGGCATTGGTGCTGTGAGCTGTTCGTCTGGTATGACGGCGGTCACCATGGCGCTGCTGAACATTCTCCACGCAGGGGACGAGGTGATTGCAGGTTCCGGACTGTTCGGCGGAACGATCGACCTGTTCTCCGATCTGAAAGCATTTGGAATCACCACACGGTTTGCAGAATCTGTTACTGTGGAAAAAATCGAACCGCTCATCAATGAGAACACTAAGGTGGTTTTCACAGAGCTGATCGGTAACCCGAAGCTGGATGTGGTAGATCTGAAAGCGGTTTCTGAACTGGTGCATGCGCACGGGATTCCGCTGATTATCGACAGCACCACGGCAACCCCGTATCTGATCCATCCCTTTGAATATGGCGCAGATGTGGTGGTTCACTCCTCTTCCAAGTACATCAACGGCGGCGGTAACGCCATCAGCGGTGTGATCGTGGACAGCGGCAGTTTCTCTTGGGATAAGAGCCGGTACGACGGATTCGAGCCATACGCCAAGTATGGAAAGTTTGCCTATCTGGCAAAACTCCGGAATGCCATCTGGCGAAATGTGGGCGGCTGTTTGTCCCCGATGAATGCGTTCCTCAATTCCGTGGGACTGGAAACGCTGGGTCTGCGGATGGAGCGGCTCTGTGACAACGCCCTCCAGCTGGCACGATATCTGGACAGCGTGGACGGCGTTGAGGTCAACTATCCGGCTTTGGAGAAGAGCCCGTATTACGACTTGGTGCAGAAGCAGTTCGGCGGAAAGGGCGGCGCAATCCTGACACTTCGTGCAGGCAGCAAGGAAAAGGCGTTCTGCCTGATCAACCATTTGCAGTACGCCACCAACGCCACCAACATCGGTGATGTGCGGACGCTGGTCATCCATCCGGCAAGTACCATTTACGCACACAGCAACGAAGCGCAAAAACAGAGTGCCGGCGTGTATGCGGATTCCATCCGTGTCAGCGTGGGCATTGAAGATATTGAAGACCTGATCGCAGATTTCGGACAGGCAATTGCGAAAATGCAGGAGGAATGTTAAATGGCAGTTGATTACGCAACGTTGAAAAAAGGCGGCTTTATGCGACAGAAGCAGAAAAATCATTTTTCGCTCCGGCTTCGGGTGGTCGGCGGTAATCTGACGGCAAAGCAGCTTGCAAAGATTGCAGAGGTCGCAGAAAAATTTGGAGACGGACATGTGCATCTGACTTCCCGTCAGAGCGTGGAAATTCCGTTTGTTAAGCTGGAACAGATCGATGCTGTAAAGGCAGCGCTGGCAGAGGGCGATGTGGAACTGGGCGTTTGCGGTCCGAGAGTTCGTACCGTCACAGCTTGTCAGGGCGAGGCAATCTGCCCCAGCGGATGCATTGATACTTACGCACTGGCAAAGGAACTGGACGCACGCTACTTTGCACGGGAACTGCCCCATAAGTTTAAGTTCGGTATTACCGGATGTCAGAACAATTGCTTGAAGTCCGAGGAAAACGACTTGGGCATCAAGGGCGGCATTCAGGTGAAATGGCGGGAAGAGGACTGCATCCAGTGCGGTGTCTGTACCAAGGCATGCCGCAGCGGTGCGATCACCCACGAGGATGGAAAAATCACCGTGGATGAGAGCAAGTGCAACTTCTGCGGACGCTGTGTGAAAGCATGTCCCACAGAAGCTTGGGATACGGTGCATGGCTACATCGTCTCTTTCGGCGGACTGTTTGGCAACAGCATCCATAAGGGCGAGCCGATCATCCCGTTTATCGCAGACAAGGAAAAGCTCCTGAAGATCTGCGATGCCGCAGTACAGTTTTTTGATGACAACGCCAACGCCGGAGAACGGTTCCAGTTCACCCTGGAGCGTGTGGGAAAAGAAAAATTCGAAGAGAAAATCTGGGAGGCTTACAATGGCTGAATTTCAAATTGACGATACGGTAGATATCACAGATGTTGTTTGCCCGGTCACTTTTGTGAAGGCAAAGGTTGCACTGGAAGAGCTGGACGACGGACAGATCCTCTCCATTCGCATGAACGACGGCGAACCGGTACAGAACGTACCCCGGAGCATCAAGGAAGAGGGTCACAAGATCCTGAAGCTGCTTCAGAATGAGGACGGCACTTATAATCTGATCGTAAAAAAGGTGGGTGATTGAATGGCTGCTCGTGTCAATCAGGAGAACTTTCAGCAGGAAGTGCTGGAGGCAAAGGGCTTGGTGCTGGCGGACTTTTACTCGGACAGCTGCATTCCCTGCAAGCGTTTTTCTCCAGTTCTGTCTGAACTGGAGGAAACTTATGGCGATGCATTGAAAGTGGTAAAAATCAATGTCAACTTTGACATGGCACTGGCAGAGCGGTACGAAGTACAGGCAGCCCCCACACTGATCTTCTTCCAAGACGGTGTCGAAAAAGACCGGCGCAAAGGTCTGGTCAAGAAAGCAGAACTCGTGGAAATCATTGATTCCCTCAAATAACCATCAAAGGAGTATGATTATGAAAATTACAGTTGCAGGTGTACAGAAGGAAGTCACAGACGGTCTGACCGTTGCACAGCTGATCGTGGACGAGAACGTAGAAACCCCGCAGTATGTTACCGTTACCATCAACGATGAATTCGTAGAAAACGGCACATTTGAAAAGACTGTCCTCAAGGACGGCGACACTGTAGAATTTCTCTACTTCATGGGAGGTGGACAGTAAGATGGCATTTACCAACGAACAGATCGAGCGCTACTCCCGTCACATCATCCTGAAAGAGGTTGGCGTCAAGGGACAGAAGAAGCTGCTCAATGCGAAAGTGCTGATCATTGGTGCAGGCGGCCTGGGTGCTCCGGCAGCAATGTATCTGGCAGCAGCCGGCGTGGGTACCATCGGCATTGCAGATGCTGACGAAGTAGACCTTTCCAACCTCCAGCGCCAGATCATCCACGCAACCGCAGATGTGGGCAAGGCAAAGGTACAGTCCGCTAAGGAGACCATGGAAGCAATTAATCCGGATGTCAAGGTCAATACGTATCGGACATTCGTCACCAGCGAGAATATCATGGATCTCATTAAAGACTATGATTTCGTGATCGACGGCACCGATAATTTTCCGGCAAAGTTCCTCATCAATGACGCCTGCGTTATGGCGAAGAAGCCGTTCTCCCATGCCGGTATCATCCGGTTTCAGGGTCAGCTCATGACCTATGTGCCAGGAGAGGGTCCGTGCTACCGCTGCGTCTTTAAGAACCCGCCTCCAAAGGATGCCGTTCCCACCTGCAAACAGGCTGGCGTTATCGGCGCAATGGGCGGTGTCATCGGCAGTCTCCAGGCAATGGAGGCAATCAAGTACATTCTGGGAATCGGCAATCTGCTGACCGGTTACCTGCTGACCTATGATGCATTGAAGATGGAATTCCGCAAGGTCAAGCTGCCGTCGGAAACCTCTGGCTGTGCAGTCTGCGGAACACATCCCACAATCACAGAACTGATCGATTATGAACAGGCAGAATGCGACGGAGTAGGACTATGATTCAGTTAAAGAAATCTGATTTTGAAAAAATGCTGGCACATGCGCAGAAAGAGCTGCCCGATGAGGCGTGCGGTCTGATTGCCGGCGAGATTAGCGGAACGGATAAGATTGTCAAGAAGGTATACCTCCTGACCAACATCGACCATTCCAACGAGCACTTCAGCCTTGATCCGAAGGAACAGCTGGCAGCAGTCAAGGACATGCGTGCCAACGGGCTGGTTCCGCTGGGTAACTGGCATTCGCATCCGGAATCTCCCTCCAGACCGTCGGAAGAGGACAAGCGGCTGGCATATGACAGCAAGGCAAGCTATATGATTCTCTCCCTGATGGATCGGGAAAATCCGGTGCTCAATTCCTTCCACATCGAAGGAACCGACGCAGAAAAGGAACTCTTACAAATCGAGGATTGAGTTATGTTTGACATCATCATCATCGGCAGCGGACCGG
>NZ_FR898020.1:0-11609 GCF_000437175.1 Ruminococcus sp. CAG:330
ACCCCTCAGTCAGTGCTACGCACTGCCAGCTCCCCTAAAGGGGAGCCTATAGAGAGGTGTTACCCCACCGTCTGCCCTACGGGCATCTACCTCAGCACAAGGCACGCCCTACGGGTGCCCTTTCAGGGGAGCCTATCAGGTAAGTTATTTTTATTTATGGAGGAAAAGTTATGGAACATATTGCACAGGAAAGATATTCGACACTGGTGGACGAGAAGCTGCGGTATACGCTGGTCACCAAGGACAACCTGATCTTTAACACTCGCTATGAGGGCAATCCCAAGGCAGGCAAGGTCAAGGTGCCGGTGCGTGATACCGAGGTAGAGGTCAAGCAGTATGACAAGCAGAATGGTGCTGCGATCTCTACCGGCTCTACCACCTACTTTGACATCAACATCGACATTGACGAGGCGGTCAACGAGATGATCGACGGCTATGACGCTGCCAGCGTTCCGGACGGCATCACCGCAGAGCGTCTGGACAGTGCCGGCTATTCTCTGGGGCTGTCCATGGACACCAAGTCTGTCCGTGCTCTGGAGGAGACCGCCGGCATCACTGTGGCAGCATCCAAGACTGCCTGCACCGACAGCACGGCATACAAGCAGGTACTGGCGGCAAAGCGTGTACAGTCCCGTATGGGTGTCCCCAATGACGGCAAACGCTGGCTGCTGGCATCTCCGGAGTTTATGGAGGTGCTGCTGACTGATGATCGTTTCGTCAAGCAGGGTGATCTGTCTCAGGAGCTGGTGCAGTCCGGCGTGGTGGGCAGAATCGCCGGCTACAATGTTTTCGAGTCCAACAACACCATGTTTGAGGACAGCAAGCTGGTATCCGGCAAGAAAACCACCACGGAATTCATCTGCGGTCACCCGAACTGGTGCCACCGTGTGCAGGAGTGGTCTGTTCCGGTCGCCGTCAAGAATCTGACCAACGAGTATATCGGTTCTTCTGCCGTACAGGGCAGAAAGGTCTACGGCATCGGTATTTCCAAGCCGCAGACGGTCTATGTCAAGAGAGTGGAGGCGTAAGGCATGGCATATGCTGATTTTCCATACTACCAGGATTTTTATCTTGGCAGTATGATCCGGGATCCGACCGCATTCGGTCGGGCGGCAGAACGGGCAAGCGAGTATCTGGACATGGTGACATTCGGGCGGCTGCTGGACGGCGTTCCTGCTCCGTGGGAAGACCGCATCCGGAAATGCTGCTGTGCACTGGCGGAGGCGATCGTCACCTATCAGGCATACGGCACAGGCGGTGCAGAGGGCAGCGGTCTGAAAACGGCGGAGACCATCGGAGCGTACAGTGTCAGCTACGCTACCCCGACAGAAAGCATCTCCGCCCTTCTAAACGGAGAAACATCCGGCTTGCAGGACTATCTCAAAAGTATCTGCATCCGGTATCTGGGTGGTTCGGGGCTGTTGTACAGAGGAGTGTGAATATGTTTACCAATAAAATCGGCTGCACGGTATTTGAGAGAACGGTGGGAAAAGACCGCATGGAGCAGTATGTGCGGCACTTCTTCCCTGCGATCTACTGGGAGGACATGAAGGGACAGAGCCAGAGCGGCACGTCTATGAAGCAGCAGGACAGCGTGCTGTGTATCATTCCGGCGGCATCGGTATCCGGCTATATCCCGAAACGGAGCGACCGGATCCTCTGCGGCAGATGCACCGCCGCAGAACCGCCGGAGGAATGCCGGACGGTCATGGAAGTGAAAGACTTTCGCTATGGCTCTGCCGGTGTGCAGCATCTGGAGGTGACGGCAGTATGATCATCAAGGTGGGTATCCATTTTAATACCAAGCAGCTTCACGCAAAATCGGCAGTCCTGAAACAGCAGGCACAGGAATTTGTGGGAAATGAACTGCTGCGGAAATGTGATCCCTATGTGCCGTTTGACACCGGAATGCTCCGGGATTCCGGCATTTCTCACAGCAAGCCGGAGGAAGGGTATCTGTTATGGAAAACACCCTATGCGGCGGTGCAGTGGTATGCCGGCGTATCCCGTGGGCTGCGTGGGAAAAAGTGGGCACTTCGGGCATGGGCAGACCACGGCAAGCTCATTCTGAAAAACGCCCGTATCCTTGCAAAGGGGTGATAGAATGGCGATCATTTCGGCGATACGGGAGTACATTGCCGGCTGTCCGCTGCTCCATGACGGGGCGATCTTAGGCGTAGACCAGCTGGAGGCGGACACCATCGGCTATACTGTGGACACTACACCATGTGAACCAGTGGTGCAGAAGTACACGGACGGCAGCGACAAGCGGCAGTTTCTGTTCGTCTTTGCCAGCCGGGAGAAGTACGGGGAAAGGGTGCTGGAGAACATCGCCAATTCCGGTTTCTACGAGGACTTTGCGGACTGGATCGAGCGGAACAACTGGCAGGGTATCTTTCCGGAACTGGGCGACTATCGGACACCATACCGCATGGACATTGTTTCCAGCGGCTATGCCTATGACACCGGCGATGATACGGCTCGCTATCAGATCCAATTACGACTGATGTATTATCAGGACAGGAGGTATTTTACACATGGGTAAGAATTTGAAAAACGCAGACCTTGTACTGCGTACCGGCAAGGTGGCATTCTATCATGTGCCGGGACAGAGTGCCTATACACGCATGGAGGGCTTCACCAGCCTCTCCACGTCCAAGAATCCCACAGAGTATGAGCGGCAGTATGTGGACGAGGATTTCAAGCGGACGGATATTACCGGCTATAACACTGCCATTGCCTATGCACTGGATCGCTACAAAAAACATCCTGTGACAGATGACATTATCAACATTCACGAGAACGAGCTGCTGGGACAGGATGCGGTGCGTTCTATCATCAATGTGGATATGACCACAGCACAGCAAGGGGGCAGCGGCATCTGGGCGGCATCGGCAAAGATGCGTGACTATGCCGTCATTCCGGATGCAGACGGCGACACCACAGACTGCATGACCTATTCCGGCAACTTTAAGACAAGGGGCGAAATGGAGGATGTCACGGTGTACAGCACCGATGATTTTCAGACCATTACACTTTCTTCTCACACCAAGCCGGTACTGAAAACGCTGTCTGTTTCCTATGGCAGCGAGAATCTGCTGAAACCGACCTTCAAGCCGTCTGTTACAGAGTACACGGTCAGCAAGATCGGTTCTCTGAGTGTGTATGCAGCAGCGGAGAGTGACACATTTAGTATTACAGCTTCCTGCAACGGAAGTTCTTCGTCCATTACCAATTCTGGTGTGGCATTTACCGTCAAGGAAGGCGACTATATCTACATTACTGTTACAAACGGCACACTGGGCTCTAATACCTATGCCGTTAAGTGCAGTGCTTCGTAAATACCCCTCAGTCAGCCTACGGCTGCCAGCTTCCCTTTCAGGGGAGCCTATAATTGAATAATTCATCTTATGGAGGAATGAACGATGAAAGAAGATCTGACGATTTGGCATATCCACGGACTGGAGCTGCCGCTGGACATTGAGGAAGCGGACACCGTGGAAAAGTATGAGGCTGCTCTGGCACAGCTGGAGCAGGATGTGCCGGAGGACAAGTCTGCCGGTGCGGCAGCATACATCCGGGCATACTGCAAGGCGTTTCGTACCTTTTATGACACGCTCTTTGGCGAGGGTACGGCGGAGCAGATCTTTGCCGGCATCCCAGACCATGCACGGCGGTATACGGCAGTGTACGGAGAATTCCTGACCTTTGTGGCAAAGCAGGCGGCACAGTCCCAGGCGGAATCCATGCAGCTGAAAAAGAAGTATCTGCCCAAAGGCGGCAGACGATGAATCTGCTGTATGATGCCCTGCCGGACACGGTAACAGTAGACGGCAAGGCATACCGGATCTATACCGACTATCGGGACTGGCTGCGGTTTTATGATATGCAGGAGGACGATGGTCTTTCCAAACGGGAAAAGCTGCTGCTGATGCTGGAATGGTACATCGACAAGCCGCCGCTTTCCTGTCTGGAGGAGGCTCTGGAAGCTCTCATCGGGTTTGCGACACGCTCCGAGGAGCAGCCGGAACAGCGGCAGGAGCATTCCGGACGCAAAACCACAGACCGGGTGCTGTCATGGCAGTATGATGCAGCCTATGTGTATGCTGCGTTCCTGTCAGTCTATCACATGGACTTGCAGCAGGTGGAGCAGATGCACTGGCATCTGTTTCTGGGGCTGTTTGATGCCCTTCCGGACGAAACGCCAATTAAGCAGCGGATGGGATACCGCAGCGTGAATCTGGCGGAGATCAAGGACAAGAACGAACGGCTGCGGATCCGGAAGATTCAGGATCGCATCCGCATTCCGCAGCCGGAGCTGGACGGCTATCAATGCGGCGCGTTTTTTGGATAGAAGCGTATAAATAGCGGCACTTTTACGGTATGTGAGAGTGCCGTTTTTTCGGAGGTGGTGAAATAATATGGCAGATGAAAGCATCAGAGTCCCCATTGACGGTGATACCAGCGGTTTTGACCAAAAGGTTGAAGGCATGAAAGGGACGATCTCCGCAGCATCTGTGGCAATGGGCAATCTGCTCTCTGACATGGGAAAGAAAGCCCTGTCTGCATTTGGCGATATGATCTCCTCCGGGGACGAGTTCAACAAGGCGATCAATCAGATGTCCTCTTCGACTGGTGCGACCGGAGCGGAGCTGGAAGGGCTTCGGGATGTGGTCAAGGATGTGTACGGCAATAACTTCGGGGATTCCTATGAGGATGCCGCCAATGCCGTGGCAGAGGTCACAAAGCAGACCGGACTGATGGGCGAGGAATTGCAGTCTGCCACAGAGGGTGCTATGGCACTCAGCGACACGTTCGGCTATGAAGTCAACGAAAGCACCCGTGCTGCATCGGCACTCATGAACAACTTCGGGATCAGTGCCGAAGAAGCATACAATCTCATTGCCGCAGGAGCACAAAATGGTGCCGATCAGAACGGCGATCTGCTGGACACCCTCAATGAGTATTCCACACAGTATGCGGCACTGGGACTTTCCGCAGAGCAGTTTACCCAGAGTCTGATCTCCGGTGCAGAATCCGGAGCGTTCTCCATCGACAAGGTGGGCGATGCGGTCAAGGAATTCAATATCCGCTGCAAGGACGGCAGCGAGTCCACCGCAGAGGGATTCGCCATGATCGGCATGAATGCAGATGACATGGCACAGCGGTTTGCGGCTGGCGGCGATACGGCACAGGAAGCGTTTTTCCAGACTGTCCAGGCGTTGGACAGCATTGCCGATCCGGTGGCGAAAAACCAAGCTGCCATTGACCTGTTCGGCACACAGTTCGAGGACTTACAGGCGAACTTGCTACCTATGCTGGCAAACATGGAAGATGCGTCCGGTGTGGCGTATGATGCACTGGGACAGATCGACGAGGTCAAGTATGATGACATCGGCAGTGCGGTAGAGGGACTGAAACGGACTGTCAGCGGTTTCTCTCTGGATATGAAGTCCACGCTGTCTGCCGGAGCAGCAGATGCCATTTCCGGTATCATCAATGTGATGAACGGCGGAGATGCTGCCGGGATCTTTGACGGGCTATTTGAAAGCATCAACAGTGTGATCGACTCCATCGGCAGCAGATCCAGCGGCATGGTGGAAGCTGGTAAGAAGATACTGGGCGAATTTCTTTCCGGTATCCGGGAAAACCTGCCTGGCATTCTCAGTGCCGGAACAGAGATCCTAAACAGCATCGTCCAGGGCATTTCGGAAAATGCTTCGGCATTACTGGAAGCAGGACAGACACTTTTGAACGGCATTATTACAGCGATTCAACAGGCATTGCCGAATCTGCTGCCCATTGCGGTGCAGCTGATCACCACGCTGATCAACGGATTGTCCGAGGGATTGGTGGCACTGATGGAGTATGTGCCGCAGATCATTCTAGCCATTGTCAATGTGATCGTGGAGAATCTGCCCACGCTGATCGTGGCAGCTATCGAGATCCTGAACGCTCTGGTAGGCGGTCTGATAGACAATGTCAGCACGATTCTAACAGCGGTCATTATGATTATCATGACACTTGCAGATATGATAATCCAGAATCTCCCTCTCCTGATCGATGCCGCCATTCAGATCATTATGGCATTAGTCAATGGCATTCTGGACAATCTGCCGCAATTGATCGAAGCGGCAATTGATATGATATTTGCCATTGTCAACGGACTGATCGAACAATTGCCACAGCTGATCGATGCAGCCATTCAAATTGTCACAGCTCTGTTTCAAGGACTAATAGACAACTTGCCAATGATCATTGAAGCAGCAATCAAGCTGATGTATGGTCTGTCTTCCGGGTTGATCAAAGCAATTCCGGATCTTTTGAAAGCGATTCCCCAGATATGGGGAGCGATCTGGGATGCGATCACCGAAGTGGACTGGCTGGAACTGGGCGGCAACATCCTGAAAGGCATTGCCAACGGTCTGATCGAGGGTGTTTCTGCTATCTGGGATACGGTGCAGGACGTTGCCGGACAGATCTGGGACGGATTCAAGGACTTTTTCGGGATCAATTCCCCGTCTAAGCTGATGCGTGACACTGTGGGTAAATTTTTACTGCCCGGCGTTGCCATAGGCATGGAAGACACCACGGGCGACACTGCCGATGATCTGAACCGTTCGCTGGATGCCATGATGGACAAGGTGGACACCGACCGGCTGCAAATGCAGCTGGATTCTGCGGTACAGATGCAGGGATATTCCAGCATGGGAACTGCCGGAACGGCAGTACAGTACAATCCGCCGGAGAAGACAGCGGCGGAGGAATACCAGCAGCCGCAGCAGAACGGGGATATTATCATTCCGGTGAACATCGGCGGCACACAGCTGGAAACCGTTGTGGTCAAGGCGGCACAGATCGCCAATGCACGAAGCGGAGGGGAAACATTATGAGACTTGTGAATATT
Source organism: Ruminococcus sp. CAG:330 (assembly GCF_000437175.1). Taxonomy (NCBI): domain Bacteria; kingdom Bacillati; phylum Bacillota; class Clostridia; order Eubacteriales; family Oscillospiraceae; genus Ruminococcus; species Ruminococcus sp. CAG:330. The sequence continues at coordinate 6,908 of NZ_FR898020.1, forward strand.
TGGGCGAAGTCGCCGAGCGGCACTTGGTCTTGTGCTGCCAATATGCGACAGCTGGTTAACGGAGATTCTACTGCGGAGCCTCTGGGAAAACGATTCCAAAGTGCTGCCGGAACACAGATCTATTATCCGGTTCTGGCGTTGGTGAAAACCATTCCACTGTCGTTTGAGGTGCACGGAGATACCGCCTTGTCCAAGCTGATGAGTGTGCTCAGATGTGGTGTACTGTATCTGGACGGTGCAGTTTATCCGGCACAAACAGGGGCAATTGTTCCATTTGACCAGCATCTGGGAGATTGTTTGATCCTGTCCGGAAACGTTTCTGTGACCACGATTTCTGTTAGTCGTGAGATCTATCGCGTATCTTTTTCGGCAATCCGGCAGCTTGGTCAGGAGGAATTTGGTGAAATTCCGTATTTTGCCCCGCTTTTCAGTAATTCCCAGATCTCTTTTTCCGGCGTGGAAATCGTACAGGACAGCAATGGCACTCCCTTTTCGCCGCTGGCATATTTGCAGTCCAGAAGCGGCAAACGTCTGGCAGACGGCTCTGTGCAACTGCCGGACTATACGACCGAAAGCACAGACGTAATCTATCTGCATTTCTATGTCGGTGCAAATTTGCTGCAAGCGGCTTCGCCAAAAATTTTGATATATGGTGTCAACGGGTATCCAAATGCGGAGAGAGATCTGACGGCGTATTTTCAAGATTCCAGCGGAAATTGGATCGGCAGCGTCATTGGGATCGGGATCACCGGAACAGTGACAAACGCCTATGTGCGGATGCAGTGCGGCGATATTGACCGCATTTATCGTCTGCGGATCGATGCACCGAATTTCCGGGAGGATGAGATATGATCATTGCAGAATCTATTCGGGTGGAGGTATACAAATACAACTATGCCGCACACGGCTATGATCTGGTTACCACACTGACGGAATCCAGTATCATTTCTGCCGGCGGCAAGCGGCAGTGCTGTGCAGACGGCACATTTGAGATCGGCGGCGTGTATGCTGCCACGTTTTCCATGCAGGCAAAGATTCCGGGAATGACCACATTTCAGGTGCGTGGGGCAAAATTACGGGTACGTTCCAAATACGGCACTGAATCCGCATGGCACAATATGGGCACATTCTGGGTCACGGATGCCACCCGTGTGGGCGAGATCTTTTCCGTCAACGCACAGGACTCTGTGGGGTGGCTGGATACGTCCAGCTATAACAGCACATCGGAATCTGCCGTCAAAGCTGTCGGAAAGGTGCTTGCAGACAAGTGGCAAAACATCGGAATCGGAATCGACCAGTGGGACGAAAACGGAACTGAATACGGCGGCTGGCTGCAATATCTGACGGACTGCACCAATACCTTTATCCAGTCCCAGACCGGCGTAAAAGAGATGCTGCACTGGAAAGCGTATGACAAGGCAAGACGGGAAACTTATGGCAGGTACTGCAACGACAGGATCTATGCAAAGGTCAACGGGAAATGGTCACAAACCATATATCCGGCAAAGTTTTATCTGAGTGCGGAAAACAGCAACAGCGACTCTGACTGCCCACGGGATTTTTACCGCTATCTGGCAGAACTGGCTTTTGGGTTTGTGTATGCCAGACCGGAGGACGGAGCTTTGGAACTGGGACAGTTCGGGAACGGTTATCACGGAAGTGTCAGCATCGGCATGTCAGAAATAGAATACGATTCCTGTGAGATGGCAGATTATGAGATCCATATGCTGCGTACAGATGCCCGTGTGGAACTGGAAGATGAAAAATCTGCATGGGCATGGGTAAGACATAGTTCTCCGGATTACAGCACCAGTTCTTTTCAGCGATTTCTGATCGAATCCAATCCGTTTCTGGATGGTTTTGCAAAGGATTTTGTATTCAGCAGCGGCTATGGACTGAATACCATTCCTCATTCTATGTGGCTTGCAAGATATTCTTCCGACACCGGGAATCAGTATGCAGTGCGTCCGTTTTCCTGCACCGTACACAGTACAAAACGGTTTCAGCTGGGACAGAAAATCAAGCTCTCCTATCGGGATTTTCATGAAACCACTGCCAAGAGCTATGACAGCATTATCACTGCCATTGAATGGACATTTCGGGGCGGTACAAAGCTTTCCTGCGGCGGCGAGGACAGCCGCGTGATGGCGGACTGCATCCGTTCCTCCAAGGGCGACAAAGTCCGCAAAGAGGCACGGAACCGGTGCAGAGCGTTGGAAAAACGAGTTCAGAAACTGGGAGGGTAAGACATGATATTGCAGGCAAACAAGAAATTCATTGACACCAGCCATGTGGCACATCTGCTGACTGCCGGAGAAAAGTATGCGGACAAGCTTGTCTTTTCCGTAGAGCGATTTTATCAGGAAACCGATCTGTCCGGCTGTCTGTTTGTGATGCGTGGTGTCAACAGTGCCGGAAATCTGGCACTGGAAACGCTTTCGCAGGAAGTCATGGAAACAGAGATCCGGCTGACATGGAACGTGTCTTCGGCGTTTACTGCGGTTTCCGGTATGCTGGCGTTGGAGATCGTCTGCTATGACAACAGCGACCGCATTCTGAAATACACGGTCACGCCCATGCAGGTGAAAGCCTCTGTGCTGGAGGAATACAGCGGCGGTGTGGACGCTATCGAGGAAGCACTGAAAGAAATGGAACGGATCCTGACGGAAACCAGAACAATTTCGGTACAGCTGCCGCAGATCCGCAACGGCACATGGTGGCTGTATGATACCGACAGCGGAGCGTATACAGACAGTGGTCTGCCGGCTCGTGGTGAAAAAGGCGAACCGGGAGAAAAAGGCGATCTGGGCGAGCAGGGCGTTCCCGGTGAAAAGGGAGAAACCGGAGAAAAGGGTGAGCCGGGTGCAAAGGGCGATCCCGGCGAAAAAGGCGAACCCGGTGCACCCGGAAAAGACGGTGCAGACGGCGTAGACGGACGTGACGGTGCGGACGGAAAATCCGCCTATCTCCTTGCAGCAGAGCATGGCTACAGCGGTTCTGAATCCGAGTGGCTGGCATCTTTGAAAGGCGAAAAGGGAGATGCCGGACAACCGGGGGAACGTGGAGAAAAAGGGGATCCGGGAGAGCAGGGCATTCCCGGTGAAAAAGGCGACACCGGTGCAGACGGGAAAGACGGTTTTTCCCCCATTGCTGCTGTGGCGAAAGACGGCAGCACGGTGACCATCACCATCACAGATGTCAACGGTACAACCACAGTAACGCTGACAGAGGGTGCGGCAGTAGACCTCACCCCATACGCAAAGACGGTCTATGTGGACGGAAAGGTGCAGGAGCTGTCCGACAGCCTGACGTATACCTTGCAGGAGCATACGCTGTCCATCACGCATCTGGAGGAATCCGCACACACCCACGACAATCTGGACGTACTGAATAAGATCAGCGGAACAGAGTGGACACAGCTGGTTTCCATCAAGCATTACCACAACAACATAGAAACGCTGAACAGCATTAGTCCGGCGGACTATGAGAATCTGAGTAGCAAGTTTCCGGCGAGAATCACGGCGTTAGAGGATTCTTTGGGCGACATTGCAACTGCTCTGGCGGACATTGTGGAGGTGACGGCGTAAATGGCGACAATTGCACAGTACATTGCAGAGATCAACCACCAGCGTGACCTGCTGGCAGGGCATCTGGTTGCCCGTGGCATTATCGCAACGGCAGACGAAAAGCTGAATCTGCTGGTACACAAGGTTTCCCTGCTGCCCTCTGGCTCGACCGAAAAAACAGTGATTTTTGATGCAGACCACCGGGACGGAATCTTTCTTTCCCACAATAACACCTTGTACAGTCTTTCTGCGTTTACGGCGGTATATCCGGACTTTTGCAGCAGCAAAAATGAGTATGCCCTGAACTATTCCACCTCTATTTTTGGATGGGATTATTCCTGCTACACCTGTTCGACTGTGCCGCTGACGCTCTCTGCGGCAACACAGATCGCCATGCGGTTTCTGGCAAGCAGCACAGAAACCGGCATCATGCGGCTGGTACAGTCGGACAGCGGCACAGCAGAGGACATTCTCAGCAAGGCACAGACAGAGGGCAGCCATATTGACCTGTCCTTGCAGTGGCTGTACAGCACGGATTATATCACCACGCTGACCCCCTGCGAAGGTGTCACCACAGGCACATACTATCTGGCATGGGTCGGACGGAGCAACAACAGCCGTCCGCTGATCCGGTCGATTACAGCGATTTAAGGAGGTTATTTTATGAATCTGATCGAGGCAGTTGAGCAGCTGAAAAGCGGCAAGGCGATCCGGCGGAGCAGCTGGGGGGATGCGGCGATTCAGGCGGCACAGCTGGAAAACGGACAGTATCAAATCTTTGCTTCTGGGAATCTCACGCCGGAAATGCTGGTTTTGCTTTCCGGCGACTATGAAGCAACAACAGGAACGGAGGAAACATGATGGAAGTTTTGGGTATTACAGCAGTAGCAGCAATCACGATCATCTGCTATCTGGCGGCGGAGATCGTGAAGGTCACTTCTCTGGACAACAAATGGATTCCGGTCATCTGCGGTATTTCCGGCGGCATTCTGGGAATTGCAGCGTTGTTCTGGATGCCGGATTTTCCGGTGCAGGATGTGCTGTCTGCGGCAGCAGTCGGCATTGTGTCCGGACTGGCAGCAACGGGAGCAAATCAGATTTTCAAGCAGTTCAGGAGCTGATGAAATGGCAAAATA
>NZ_FR898021.1:0-5570 GCF_000437175.1 Ruminococcus sp. CAG:330
TCCACATATATTTCTTGTGAAGACAGGTTCTTATTTCCCGTTGATCTCGTTGATATAGTTCTGCACCTGATCGTAGATGGAGTTCACCGACTCGCTCCACGGCACACCACGGGACGCAGCACGAACGCCGTGTTCGCTGCTGTCCAGAACACTGGTGACATCGGCGGAAATGCCGTTGTAGAAGTCGAAGCTGTGGTTCTCCAGCGCCATCTCGTTCATCTTGTTCTTCATCTCGATCATCTCGTCCGTCCACTCGTAGTCGTCAATGAACTGCTGGTCGCTGATCTCCTGTGCGCCCTCGCAGACCTTGCTGAACCGGAAGCAATCCAGGAACTTTGCCACGCCCTCCGGATTGTGTCCGCCCTTAACGAAGCAGTAGGCGTTGATGCTGGCGGGGATGTAGTACTCGTCCGCCTTTTCATATTTGGGCACCGGCACAAAGAACACGTCCTCGCCGAATGTCTTGGACCACTGGGATTTTTCCGTGCCCAGTGTCCACAGACCGCAGGGATAGAACAGCAGCTTGCCCTCGCCGATGTAGTAGTCACGGGAAGTCCAGCCGTAGTCGCCCACGCCCAGTGCGATATAATCCGACTGCCACAGGTCATACATCCAGTTCTGGTAGTCCTCGATTGCCTCGTTGCGCAGGTTGTTCACCAGCTTGCCGTCCTCCAGACCGATGTACGGAACACCGGTGGAGGCGGAGAGCCCTGCCTCGAAGTACCAGCTGTCGATGCCGTAGTGCTCGTTGGAGGTATCCACGAACTCGGACAGCATGTCCTGAAATGCGTCCCAGTCCCACTTGCCCTTTTCGAACAGCTCTGCCGGATCGTCCAGACCGTTTTCGTCGATGGTCTTGCGGTTATAGATAATGGCGCAGTTGTCGCCGGTGACCTCTACTGCAGCCACATAGTGCTTGCCGTCCCAGATCATGCTGTCGTTGGCATCCTTTACATCTGCCCACAGCTCCGAATCCAGATCCAGATAGTCGTCGTAGGGAACGAACATGCCGCGAACCGCACCCTTGGGGAATGCGTCCCAGTCGCCGGCATAGAAAAAGTCAATGCCCTCGTCACTATTGATGGCGTTCGCCAGATCGTCGTACCGTGCGCTGTGTGTGGTCTGGTGCCACTCAATCTTTCCGCCGTAGCGTTCCTGAAAGATTGCCAGCTCGACGGGTGTCGTCTTTCCGGTGTCGTCCGAATTGATGTCCCATGTGGAGAGCCACTTGATGGTCTTGTTCTCCAGTTCGCCGGTCAGACGCTCGTCCGACTTCGCCAGATCTGCCAGCTATTCCCGTGTTGCGGCGGACATGTCCTTTTTCGGTCCCTTGTCCGCCTCCGATGCGCCGCATGCCAACAGCGGCACTGTCAAAACTGCCGCCAGCAGACAGCTCAGTGCCATTCTTGCATATCGTTTCATGCGAGTTCCTCTATCTCCTTTTTTGTTCCGCTCGGACATTTTATGTTTATTATAGCATATTCTGCACCGTATGCGCAATGCACAAACTGCACGAGATTCCACCTGCTTTTCCGACGACATCCACAAAATGCAATAGATTATTGCGGATAAATTGCCACAGCCTGCCGGTGTATCAGTTCAAAACGGTTCTCAAAAACATCCATGTCATAGTCGATTTTCCCCTCCAGCGGATCGCACACTGTCACCGTGTTGGCATCCAGATCGTAGCCGCACAGCAGCAGACAGTGCTCATTGACCAGAAAGACCGCATCATCGCCGTCAGGAGTCGTCCAGTAGTACCGCTCCTCCACGTTGGGTGTCATGCTGATGGTCGCCCAGGTGACAACCGGTGTGCCACCGGCCACCTGTCCAAGCAGCGTTTTCAGAGAACAGCCCGTCAGATTCTGCACCACTTCGCCGCCGCCCTGATCGGCAAGGTAGTTCTGCGCTGTCTGTACGATGACCGGCGCATAGCATCCCCACGAGGTGGGGTCATAGGGTGAGCCGATAAATGCCTCGTCAAAGGTGTTCTGGTACGCCTCCCCACGAATCAGGTAGTCGTCCGCCATGGTCAGCTTATCCACATCATAGCCCAGATAGTTCAGCGCCATGGTCAGCGAGGTGATCTCGCACCCCGTGGGAAGCTCCGGATTCTGCAGAATCGGCTGTGCGTCCAGCTGGCAGCTGCGCACCGGCAGTTCTGCCGGCTCGGCGGGCAGGGTCAGCGTCGTGACCGCCTCGGTAGCCGGCTCCGTTTCCGGCATGGTCTCCGCCATAGCAGCCACCACCTGCGATTCAGACGCTTCCCCGGCGGCAAGCTGCGACACTTCGGCAGCCGGTGTTTCCGATGCCGCCCTTTTCTGATACTGAATGATACCAAATACAACGGCAACGGCAGCGATCAGCAGCAAAAGCACCAGGACTTTCCGCCGCATACCCTGTTTCTTTTTGGTCGTACTCATCTTGATTTCTTACGCTCCTTCTGTTTCAGTCCGATGGTTCTGCCGCGGCTGCATTGCCGTTTTCCGGCGGAAATCGGTTTCCCCCTGTCCGATGACAGAGCGAGAGAGCTGGTAAATATCCGTTGCCCTCGCATCCAGCTGGGCGCAGCGGTATGCATCGGCGCTGCTCTGGGAAAGCTCCGCCAGCGAATGGGAGAACGGCAGCAAATGCCGGTTTTTGGAATCGTGCAGAATCTGCCGTCCCACGTCGTTGAACGCCAGAATTCTGCCGTAGTGCGGAATCTTCTGCATGTCCTCGTTGCGAATGCCCAGCAGCATGTGCAGCAGGATCCGGCGCAGCCGTGCCATGGGATACCGCTTGGTCTGGAGGTGCGCCATCAGCTCCTCCAGCGAAGCCGCACGCTTTGCCTTATACAGCCGGTACTCCAAGCCCTGCGCCACCTCTGCCACATCGTGCAGTTCCTCCGGCGTGCTGGTGCGCAGCCGGTACAAAATGGGGCGCTCCAGATTTCGCAGCGAACCGATCTTTCCCTCTGCCGCCGCATCCCGCAGCACCCGCCACGCAAACCCCGGCATCATCCGGCGGCAGTCGCCGCCCTCGCTAAAATACTGCCGGATATAGGTGGCGCTTGCCGTGCCGTCCGCACCGGACTGCATGCTGTTGTGCCCCGCCCCGCGCCGCTGGATGGTCATGGGTTTCAGAGGGCTGTGCATCTCCTCCATGGCGTTCAGATAGGCGATCGCCAGCGTGTTGTTGGGCTGGCGGAGAACATCGGCGATCTCCCTGCCGCAGAGCTGTTCCACCATCTGGGAGAGCACCGCCGGATAGGAATTGCCGGAGCGGGTGAGATCGTCCAGCACATCGGCGTACTCCGTCTTGCACACATGGCAGGCTTTCGCTGCCTGATACAGCAGGTGCAGGTCGCCGCACTCGCTGCCGAAAGAGATCTCCTGCACATTTCCCAGCGCCGTCAGCAGCGCCACCCCGCCCATGGCGAAATTCTCCGCCGGTGCCAGCGCATATGCCGCCGGCAGTTCGATGACCAAGTCCACACCGCCCTGCACGGCAAGCCTGGCACGGGTGAATTTGTCCAGAATGGCGGCATCTCCACGCTGGACAAAGTTTCCGCTCATGACGGCGACAATGCCGTCCGCTCCGTTGCGGCGCACCTGTTCCAGATGGTACAGGTGTCCGTTGTGCAGCGGATTGTATTCACAAATGATACCACTGATTTTCATGCTGAATCCTCCGTAAAATTTATGGAAAACGAGAATTTTCCGGCAATGAAAAGGGGAATTTTTGCAAACCCCTTGCATTTTCCGCAAAAAAGTTTATAATAGTATAGGGAAGGACAAGATTCCTGTCCCTGCATCGGCATCTTTTGGATGGTGCCGCTGTAACATCAGAAAAGGAGAAATACCCCTATGATTATTCTTGTTGTAAACGCCGGCAGCTCCTCCCTGAAGTACCAGCTCATCGATATGAAGGATGAGTCGGTCATCGCCAAGGGAAACTGCGACCGCATCGGCATCGACGGCCACCTGAGCCACAAGACTGCCAGCGGCGTCAAGGTTGAAGAGGACTGCGCATTCCCTACCCACGCAGAGGCTTTTGAGCGTCTGGTTCAGGCGCTGACCACTGGCGAGGGCGCTGTGATCTCCAGCATGAGCGAAATTTCCGCCGTTGGCCACCGTATCGTACAGGGCGCAGAAGTTTTCACCAAGACCACCATGGTAACAGACGAGATCATCGAGAAGATCGACGAGCTGCGGGAACTGGCACCGGTACACAACCATGGTCACGCACTGGCACTGTGGGCATGCCGCAAGATTCTGCCGGATGTTCCGCAGGTCGTTGTCTTTGACACTGCATTCCACCAGACCATCCCGCAGAAGGCATTTATGTATGGCTTCCCGTATGAGGACTATGAGCAGTATCATGTCCGCAAGTACGGTTTCCATGGCACCTCCCACCGCTTCGTTACCGCAAAGCTGGCAGAAGTACTGGGCAAGGATCTGAAGGATCTGAAGATCGTTTCTTGTCATCTGGGCAACGGCTCTTCCATCACTGCGGTACAGGACGGCAAGTCCGTTGACACCACCATGGGCTTCACCCCGCTGGACGGCGTTCTGATGGGCACCCGCTGCGGTGCGGTTGACCCGTCCGCAGTTACCTATGTTGCCGGCAAGCACGGCTTTGATGTGGCTGCAATGGACACCTACATGAACAAGCAGTCCGGTATGCTGGGCATCTCCGGCAAGTCCTCCGACTTCCGTGACATCACCGCAGCAGCAGAGGCTGGCGACAAGCGTGCCACACTGGCAAAGGATATGCTGGTTTACGACATCAAGAAGGACATCGGCGCATATGCAGCAGCCATGAACGGTCTGGACGCTGTCATCTTCACCGGCGGCATCGGCGAAAATGCGCCGAACTGCCGTGAGGAAGTCTGCGAGAACATGGAATATCTGGGCATCAAGATCGACAAGGCTGCCAATGATTTCAAGGGCGAGCTGCGGAAGATCTCCACACCGGATTCCAAGGTAGAGGTCTGGGTCATCCCGACCAACGAGGAACTGCTCATCGCACGGGACACTCTGGCAATGATCAGCAAGTAAGCAACGATTTTCTGCGGACTGCCGCAGAAAAGGCGAAGCCGTCCTCTGGCGGACTTCGCCTTTTTTCATCTTTCCAGAAAGGACGATCCCCATGGATTCTCAGCTGACACTCACCCAGCAGGCACTTCAGGCACGAGCCAATGCCTACGCCCCCTATTCCGGCTTTGCCGTGGGCGCTGCCCTCGTTGCAGAGGACGGACGCACGTTCTACGGCTGCAATGTGGAAAACGCCTCGTATTCCATGACCATCTGCGCCGAGCGCAGCGCCGTTTTTTCCGCCGTCGCCGCCGGTGTCACCCGATTCCGGAAGCTCGCCATTGTAGGCGGCAAGACGGACGGGGAGGCAGCGCAGGTGCCCTGTCTGCCCTGCGGCGCATGCCTTCAGGTGCTGGCGGAGTTCTGTCCGCCGGACTTCCCCATTCTGCTGACAGACGGCGTGCACCTGCTGGGGGAATTTCTGCCGGCACAGTTTCGGCTTTAAGCCTTGCTCTAAGGCAATACCGCACAAAGATTGTGCGACAGATGCGT
>NZ_FR898022.1:0-5916 GCF_000437175.1 Ruminococcus sp. CAG:330
GCTGCGCTCAGCTGGAGCAGCCTTTTCGGGGCAACAGTTCTGAAATTGTTTTGTTGCTGCACGATGCCTTTTGTGACTGTTCTTGCAATCTTGTGACGCACTCTGTAGGGACACGGCATGCTGTGTCCGCAGATCTCGCATCACAAAGCGTCAGAGAAGACAAGCTGCCGATTTCCCGCAAAATTTGACAGAAATCGGCAGATGTGCTATAATACTACTATTCTAGCGCTGTCCGGGCGCAAAAAAGGAGTAACACCAATGGGACTGTTCCACCGCAAACCGACTGAACCGCAGAATCCAGTCATTTTCAACGAAGACGCCGCCCTATCCTCCGCACTGCAAACCGCAGGTCTGGAGCGCTATCTAAGTCTATACGGAAAGGCGCTGCCGGAGGATCGCCGAAAGGACATCCAGATCAAAAAGCGCATCGCCGAACGTGGCATGGAGGGTGAACGGCTGACGCTGCACACCCTTATGCGCACCCCGATGTATATGATAATTCTAAAAGACCTGCACTTTTTATATGGCACCATTCCAACACAGGTGGACTTCGTTGTCATCACAGACAAGCTGATCTTTGTGCTGGAGACCAAGAACTGGAACGCCGACTTCCGCATCGATGCCTGCGGGGATTTTATCTCGCAGGACACGGGAAAACGCTGGAAAAGTCCTCTCTCCCAAAACGCAGAGCACATGGAATATCTCTCCCGTGTTTATCAGAGTTTCTCCCGCAACCGGCTGGACCGCTTTTACAGTGCGGTGGTCTGGGCGAACGAATCCGCCGTGCTGGATCGCTCCGAAGCGCCGGAGGATGCCGTGGAGGCAATCACCTACGTCAAGAATCTGCCCAACTTCATCTTAGAGCGCTACAACGCCTGCCGGCTCAAGCGCATGAAACCAGCGGAAATGCAGAGCGTTGCCCAACAGCTTCTCTCCTACTGTGAGGAGCACTCCGCAAGCCGCAAGTGTCCGATCTGCGGAAAAGATCTGGTACTGCGGGAAACAGACACCCCGTTTTACGGCTGGGCCTTACGGCTGCTCCGGCTATCGGAACGGCTGCCGTTATACCGAACAGGAATCGTAACCGTATGACAAGAGCTGTCCCATCCAGAAATGGATGCGGCAGCTCTTTTTGCTTTGTACGAATTATTGATTTAGCGACCGGCGCTCCCGCTCCAGTTCCCACGCCAGCTGGAATACCGTCCAGTGCTGGTTGGTGGGGGTGAGCACTGCCTTGTGCGGAATTTCGATTCCGGCATGGCGCAGCCACTGCAAAAAACGATCCATATGGCTGTTCCTGAGTCCGCAGAACACCAGCAGTCCCGTCGGCGGCAATTCGTCCGCAGCAGTTCCGGCAGCATCCGCCGGCACGGCATAGCCGGCAAGCTGCCCGATACTCTGACCGTATGCGGAGGGCTGGATATGCACTGCACGCAGATGCTGCTTCACGGCCAACTGCTCCACCTGTTCCGCCTGCGGAATGGCAATCAACAGCACTTTTTCCATCTTATGCACCTCCGCCCAGCAGAACCTCGGCGTTGGTTCCGTAGAAAATGTCCGCTTTTCCGCTGAGCATCTCGCAGAGCCGCTTCATTCTGTCCCAATTCCGGTTGCCCTCGAATTCGTAACTGTGCCCCCAGATGTAGAAGATCTGTGGCGTTTCCGGCTCCATCGCCAGAAACTGCTCCGCCAGCGAAAATAGCTGCGCATCATCGTGGTGGCAGGTGGGCTGGAATCGCAGCAGGTCTTTCTGCGGGGCAAAGCTGCGGCTGGAAGCCACGCCCCGTCCATACCGGAGATCCAGTTCCTTCAGCTTCTCCACCACGGTGTCATTGTACACGCCGTAGGGATAGGACATTCCCACCGGACGTGTGCCGAAAATCTCCGTGATGGCACGCAGATCACCGCCAAGCTCCTCCTCCAGCGCCTCCGGCGAAAGCTCTGTCAGATTCTGGTGCAGACTGCCGTGTACGGCGACCTCGTGGCCACGGTACAGCGACGGGCAGTCCCGCAGGTTCAGCCGGTGCACCCACAGGCGATCCCGATACTGCCACGTGCCGTGGTCGTGGTCTAAGCCGGTGTTGACGTGAAACGTCGCTTTCATGCCGTAATCGTTGAAAATCTCCAGCAGCTTCTCGTCCTGCTCGTTGCCGTCGTCATAGCTGAACGTGACTGCCTTGCGGTATTGCTGTTCCCAATGCATTGTCATCGACCCCTTTTTCGAAATGGTATGGTCTTATTATGCCATAAAATGCCGGAAAAGTCAACGGCAGAAAAGTTGCGGCGTCGCAATTTTCCCATCAAAAATATTGACAAAATGTTTTTCAAAATGTTATAATAGATGCAGCATAGCGACAAGCTGATGCTCTTGTACGAAAAAGCAAACATGGAAAGGAAGGAATGTTACATGAAATTCGGAAGAATTCTGGCTGCCGTCACCACGGGTGTGCTGGCAGTCAGCAGTATGTCTTTCACCGGTCTGGTGGGGTACGCCGCACCGGAAGAACTGATGAACGACACCTTTGAAAGCGGATTCGGCGCCTGGAAAGGCGTGGGTTCCAGTCTGTCCCTGTCCACAGAACAGGCGCACAGCGGCGGAACCTCCCTGTACTGCTACGACCGCACCGCAAACTGGGGCGCACCGCGGTGTTCTCTGATGGGAATCGTGGCTGCCGGACAGAGCTATGAGATCTCTGCCAGCGCCATGTATGAGGGCAGCGGTCAGCAGAACATGGCGATCAAAATGATCTACACCGACACCAGCGGCACAGACCACTATGAACAGGTGGCTGCTGCGCAGGCGACTGCCGGACAGTGGGTGGAGATGAAGGGCAACTACACCATTCCCAGCGGCGCTACCGGCATGATCCTCTATGTGGAGATGCCGAACGCCAACACCGACCAGACCTATTACATTGATGACGTGGTCATCAAGGGCGAAAAGACGGAGATCAAGCTGGACGACAAGTTCGAATCGGACTTCGAGGACGGCACACAGAGCTGGAACGGCCGTGGCAGCGCCACAGCAGAGCGCTCCACCACGTATGCCCACAGCGGAAACGCCAGCCTGTATGTGTCCGGCAGAACCCAGCTCTGGAACGGTTCGACCCGCAGTGTGTCTGACATCATGGAAGCCGGCGGCTACTACAAAGTCGGCACCTACGTGCTCTATGACGGCGACCAGTACTCCGACACCCAGAAGTTCTCCATCAACCTGCAATACGACTACAACGGCAAGGAAAACTACTACACCATCGCCACCGAAACCGCAAAGAAGGGCGAATGGCAGTATGTGGGCAGCGAGTTCACCGCGCCGGAGGGTGCAACCAACTTCTATATCTATGTACAGACCGGTTACACCAGTGCCCCCAAGGAACAGGATCTCATGAACTTCTACATGGACGATGCAGTCGGCGAACGCCTGCCGGATCCTACCATTCAGGACGACATTGCTTCCCTGAAAGATGCCTATTCCGATTACTTCAAGATCGGCTGCGCCTGCACCGGCTCGGAATTTGCACAGGGTGCCACCAAGGACCTCATCAAAAAGCACTACAACAGCCTGACGCTGGGCAATGAGCTGAAACCGGACAGCGTGCTGGATCAGGCACTGTCCCAGAAATATGTGGCAGAGACCGGCGATGACACCATGCCCCAGATCTCTCTGAATGAAGCAGACGAGATGCTAAAGTTTGCCGGCGAAAACAAAATTCCGGTACGTGGCCACGTGCTGGTATGGCACAGCCAGACACCGGACTGGTTCTTCAAGGAAAACTTCGATCCCAACGGGGCATGGGTTTCCAAGGACAAGATGACCAAGCGTCTGGAAAACTACATCAAGACCGTCATGGAAACGCTGAAAAAGGATTACCCCGATGTGGAATTCTACGCATGGGACGTGGTGAATGAAGCTGCTTCCGATGCCGGCACCATTCGTGACGCCGGTTCCAACAACGAGGTCGACGGACAGTCCGCATGGGTCAAGGTCTACGGCGACCAGTCCTATATCCCGCTGGCGTTTGAGTTCGCCAAGAAGTATGCACCGGCAGGCTGCAAGCTGTTCTACAATGACTACAACGAGTACTCTCCCAACAAGCAGGCGTACATCATCAGCGACATTCTGAAACCGCTGGTGGAAAAGAACCTGATCGACGGCGTGGGCATGCAATCCCACATTTCCATGAGTTATCCCACCATTGATCTGTACAAGTCCGCCATGCAGCAGTATGCAGACCTGGGACTGGAAGTACAGGTCACCGAGCTGGACGTTTCCGAGAAGTCCAACGAACACGCCAACCAGCTGGCACTGGCACAGCGGTATCAGGACGTGTTCAAGATGTACAAGGAAATGAAGGATTCCGGCGTGAACCTGTCCGCCGTTGTCCTCTGGGGCATCACCGACTCCACCAGCTGGATCGGCGGCTATCCCCTGCTCTTTGACAAGGACTATCAGGCAAAGCCCTCCTATTATGCCGTAATCGACACTGACTCCGAAGTGGAAAAGCTCCAGACCATGACAGCATACCGCTATGACGGCACAGATGCCGATCTGGAACGGGCATTGGAAATTGGTACGGCACAGTATATCGGCGATTCTGGCGCATATTTCAAAGCAGCGTGGAATGACTCCTCGTTGACAGTTCGTATTTATGGCACAGAAGGCGCACATCAGATTGCTGTATATGGCAATCGAGAAAGTCAAGAAGGAAAGTTTATATGTGGTGCGCCTGACTTGAATGAACAAAAATATACACAAGTGAAACTGCCTCTTTCTGGTTCTTATGATTTGTCCGATGATTCTGTAATTGGAAAAGCAGGAGATAATTTTTATCTGGATATTATCTATGACCAGTACGGATGGAATGATGAAGCATTTGCGGATGGATTCTATCATTCCACAAATGCAGATGGTGCATTGCCCACCTGCGGAATTGTCACCCTCGCAGAACAGCCCAAGTATGCCGAGGCAACCAAGACCGAAACACCCATTACCATTGACGGGGACATCGATGCCGCATGGGCAGATGCCAACACCATTGATGTCAACACCTACTCCATGGGCAACGGTGCGACCGCCGTTTCCAAAATGCTCTGGGACGAGAACTACTTCTATGTGCTGACTGAAGTCACCGACCCCGTACTGAGCGTGGCAAGTGCCAACGCCTACGAACAGGACACCGTGGAAGTATTCTTCGACGAGAACAACCACAAGACTTCCTCTTACGAAAGCGATGACATTCAGTGCCGCATCAACTACGAGAACGACAAGACCGTTACCGACGGACGCTCCACTGACGCATTCCTATCCGGCACGAAAAAGACCGACAAGGGCTATATCGTCGAGGTGGCAATTCCGTACACCATTGGTTCGTTCCATGCCAACCAGATCGTAGGCTTTGACGTACAGGTCAACGATGACGGCACCGGCGACGGCAAGCGTACCAGCATGGCCAACTGGAACGACCTCACCGGTCAGGGCTACATCAACACCAGCGGTTTCGGCGTGCTGAAACTGGTGGGCGACGGCACCGAAGTAACCGGTACCACAACAACCACCGGAACCGGCACCACCACAGAAACCACTACCACAACTTCCGTCACCACAGCCACCACTGAGGCGACCGGCGAAACCACCACAGCAGATGACTCCGTCCTCTATGGCGATGTCAATCTGGACGGTGATGTGGATCTGTCTGATGCCGTTCTGCTGAACAAAGCAGTTGCCGGCGTGGTCGAGCTGAACGACCAGCAGAAAAAGAATGCGGACTGTGCTGCCGGCGGCGGTATCGGCGGCGACGACTCTATGAGTCTGCTGCGATTCCTGGTGCACCTGATCAACCAGCTGCCGGAATAATCTCCGTGCGCAAAGTCGCATAGTTTAGGCAATACCGCACAAAGATTGTGCGACAGATGCGT
>NZ_FR898023.1:0-42622 GCF_000437175.1 Ruminococcus sp. CAG:330
GCAGCCACGATACAGCTCTTCCGTACTGCCTTGACAATGACAATATGCCATTTCTCACAACTCCTTTCTCTTGTGATTTTCTGCATCATGGAATTGGATTCCCTTTTCTGCAAAATACCGCCGGTTGAACGCCACAGCCGCATCTTTCGGCCGGACGCTTCCGGCTAATTCATTATATGCTGCTGCGGAAAAAGTGTCCCCCATCCGGTCATAGCAGACACAGAGCTGCATCGCCGGAATATAATCGCAGCACGCCTGCACACGGAATCCCTCTCTGGAATCCTCACCCACCTCCATAGCAAGCTGGTACCAGAAGATCGCCGTCGGATACTGCTCCTGATCCAGAAAGACAGCGCCCAGTTCACAGCAAAGCTCCGGCGTCGGCGCACCGTATTCCAGCGCACGCAGCAGGCTTTTCAGCGCCTGCGCCGGCTGTTTCAGTTTTCGGTAACAGTTTCCGCAGAGAAGACACGCTCCCATGCAGTCTGGTGCCCAGCCCTTTCCATCCTGCAAAAACTGTTCCAGTACCGGAAGTGCTGCCCGATAGGCACGGTGGTCGTACAGTTCTCTGGCGTAATAATACTGTTCTCTAGGGGAAAAGTTCTCACCACACATAAGCTTCTGCTGATAGATGTGCAAATTGCGATCAGGACTGCCTGCGCCGATTTTTCGGTGTGAGATGGCAGCATCCCCATAGCGCACCTTTCCCCGTGGCACAATTGCCTCGTGCACAGCACCCTCCCACTGAAACTTTACACTGCGCCGAAAAATGCGCTCCCGGCAGGAGATCATCTGCGGTTTTCCGTCCTCGTCAAAGGAGAGCTGATAGGGCAGGAACACCACGTCCGCATCCGGATGCGCCAGAATTCGCCGTAGCTTCTCCTGATTTTCTCCCTCCACCACATCGTCCGCATCCAGCCAGAACCAATAGTCTCCCACCGCCTGCGCCACGGCGTAGTTTCTTGCGGCGGAAAAATCGTCCCGCCACGGGAAATCGTAGATTTTCGCCGAAAACTTCGACGCAATCTTCTTGGTATCATCTGTAGAACCGGTGTCCACCAGAATGATCTCATCCACCAGTTCCGCCACCGAGTCCAAACAGCGCTCCAGCACCGCTTCCTCATTCCGAACGATCATGCACAAACTCACCAAAGGCATTCCAGTTTCCCCTTTCCAATGATATTCCCTTCATTGTATGACGATTCCCGGAAACTGTCACTCAAAACAAAATGTGCCCCGCCGTTTTCACAGCAGGACACATGCATTTTTGGTGATCTTTTTTTAAGAGCTTGTTCCGCATCTTTTATGTGCGGATTTTCGAGCATGATTTTGTCGGTGACAAGGAAAAAATCCGCAGGCATACTTTGTGTCTGGCAAGGGTTTTTGACGCAGTCACCGGCAAAATCTGCCGAAAAGATGTGCGGAAAAAGATGCGAAACAGGCTCTAACAGGAAAAGCTCTCGTACTCGTGTTTTTTCGGACGGCTCATCAGGTTTTGCAGCGCCTGCGCCGCACTCTTCCCGGCGAACAGCACCTCGTAGAGCTGCTCCGTAATGGGCATGCTCACCTGATGCTTCTGCGCCAGCTGCCACGCTGCATGACAGCAGTCATAGCCTTCCACCGTACCAATCTGACGCACCGCCTCCTCCGGCGAAGTGCCGCCGCCGATGAGAATTCCTGCACGGCGATTCCGGCTGTGCATACTACAGCAGGTAACGATGAGGTCACCGATGCCGGACAGTCCGCCGAATGTCTCCGGCTTCCCGCCCATCGTGACGCCCAGATTTGTGATCTCGTGGATGCCACGGGTCATCAGCGCCGCTTTGGTGTTGTCACCGCAGTGCAGACCATCACAAATACCGGCTGCCAGCGCAATGATATTTTTCAGCGCACCGCCAATTTCACAGCCAATGATATCTGTGTTGATATACAGCCGCAGGGCATGACTGGTGAAAATGTCCTGAATCAGCGCTGCGGTCTCCTCCGATGCCGACGCTGCGACTACTGTTGTAGGGATTTCCCGCCCCACTTCCTCCGCATGGGAGGGGCCGGTAATGGTTCCCACTGCTGCCTGCGGAATCTCTTCATGCAGCACCTGACTCATGGTCAGAAACGTCTGTTCCTCCAGCCCTTTGCTGGCATTAACCACAGTCGTTCCCGCCTGGACATAGGGGGAAACCTGTCTTGCAAGTT
Source organism: Ruminococcus sp. CAG:330 (assembly GCF_000437175.1). NCBI lineage: Bacteria > Bacillati > Bacillota > Clostridia > Eubacteriales > Oscillospiraceae > Ruminococcus > Ruminococcus sp. CAG:330. The sequence continues at coordinate 2,194 of NZ_FR898023.1, forward strand.
CCCGAATGTGACGGGACGGCACAGCAAAGAGCAGCAGCTCGCAGTCAGATGCACAGGCAAGATCGGTGGTCAGTGCGATCTTCTCCGGAATCGGCACGCCCGGCAGCTTATCCCGCCGTTCGCCGTCCCGCCGAATCTCTGCAATGGTCTGCTGAGAATGGTTCCAGACCGTCACAGTATGGCCGTTATGATACGCCGTCAGCGCAAGACTCAACCCGAATCCGCCGGCACCCAGTATGGTTACATTTGCCACAGGCAACCTCCTTCTGTCGATGGGAACACGCTCCGGCGTTCTCACACGTTTTTTGTCTTATGAAAAGAAAACCGATTTTCCGTCCCGTTTTTCAGGCGCTGGATGTTGGTGCGGTGCATCCAGATGACCATAGCACCCATCACCGCAGCCAGCCCAGTGTTCAGCCAGACGTACCACATGGGCATATCCCCACGCTGGAGCATCTGGAACAGGAAGGTAATGATCGGGCAGCAAACCGCAGCGATGATCGAGCCGAGGGAAACGTATTTCGAAATTGCCAGAACTATGATAAAGATCAGGATCAGACATCCGAACACCTTGGGATCAATTCCCAGAAAGACCGATACGCCGACCAGCACGCCCTTTCCCCCACGAAAATGATAGTACAGGGGAAAGACATGTCCCAGAATGGCAAAGATTCCGGCGATATAGCCGATGAAGTGCACGTCCTGCTGTGCCGTCAGTCCCACATCCATCCAGTGGCAGATGCCACGGCTGAGGAACACGGCGATGATGCCCTTTGCCAGATCACCGATGAGCGTCAGCGCAGCGCAGCCCTTTCCGAAACAGCGCAGGGTATTGGTCAGGCCGGCATTGTGGCTGCCGAAATCCCGCACATCCTGATGCTTCAGCAACCGAACCACCAGAATGGAGCTGTTGCAGCTTCCCAGCAGATAGGACACCAGCGCAGACAAAACAATTGCCAAAAACAGCATTCCATCCACCTCTTATTTCTCGTCCTTGGCACGTTCCCGCACCACAAAGCGCACCGGCGTTCCGGACAGTCCGAACGTAGAGCGAATCTGATTTTCCAGATACCGCTGGTAGGAGAAGTGGAACAGATCGGCACGGTTGACAAAGATGACAAACGTGGGGGGCTTGGAACTTGCCTGTGTGATATAGTAGATCTTCAGGCGCTTGCCCTTGTCCGAGGGCGGCTGCACTCTGGTGGTCGCATAGGCGAGCACATCGTTCAGCATACCGGTGGAAATGCGGATATTATTCTGCAAGTATACCTCCCGAATCAGCGAGAACAGCTTCTGTACCCGCTGACCGGTCTTGGCAGAAATAAAGAGGAACGGCGCATAGGACATGAAGCTAAAGTCGTTTTTCAGCTTGTCCTCGTATTCCCGCATGGTCTTGTTGTCCTTTTCGATGAGATCCCACTTGTTGACCACGATGATGGACGCCTTTCCCTGTTCGTGGGCATAGCCGGCAACCTTGGAATCCTGTTCCGTAAAGCCCTCTGCGGCATCGATCAGAATCAGGCAGACATCTGCCCGATCTACCGCCATATAGGCACGCAGCACGCTATAGTGCTCAATGCGCTCTGTAACCTTTGCCTTTTTCCGGATTCCAGCGGTGTCAATGAGGGTGAAAGTGCCCTCTTCGTTTTCCACAACGGTATCCGTTGCATCACGTGTTGTCCCTGCCACATTGGAAACGATAACACGTTCCTCTCCGGCGATGCGGTTGACCAGCGAGGACTTGCCCACGTTCGGCTTACCGATAATGGCAACCTTGATGTTATCCTCGTCGTCATCCTCCGCATCCTCCTCCGGCAGGTATTCATAGAGGGCATCCAGCATATCGCCGGTGCCGTGACCATGTGCCGCAGAAATGGGATAGGGATCGCCGATTCCCAGATTATAGAACTCATACAGTTCCATAGGCGGTTCGCCGATGGTGTCGCACTTATTGACGGCGAGGATCACCGGTTTTCCGCTCTTTTGCAGCATGCTCGCCACAGCGCTGTCGTCCGCCGTGACACCGCACCGCACATCTGTCACCAGAATAATGACATCGGCACGTTCAATGGCAAGCTCTGCTTGCTGGCGCATCTGTTTCAGAATGACGTCTTCTGTCGAGGTTTCAATACCGCCGGTGTCCACCAGCATAAACTGGCGGTTTCTCCATTCGCCCTTGGCATAGATTCGGTCCCGTGTGACACCTGGGGTATCCTCTACGATGGAAAGCCGTTTTCCGATCAGCTTATTAAACAGCGTGGACTTGCCCACATTTGGCCGCCCTACAACTGCTACAACTGGCAATGCCATTTTCTCATCTCCTTCTTCCAAAACCGACAAATAATACAAAAAAGAGAGGCAGCCAAGGCCGCCTCTCCTCCTCGTACAAATGTCATGCCCAGAGTCTTACTCTGCTTCGTCCATCTTCAGAACGGCAACGCCATTGTAATATCCACAATTCTTGCAAACCTTATGCGGTGCCTTGTATGCGCCGCAATTGCTGCATGTGCTCATTGCCGGTGCATCGAGCTTCCAAACAGCAGAACGTCTTTTATTCCGTCTTGCCTTGGAGACCTTATTCTTCGGTACAGCCATGTTTTCGCACCTCCTTTTATTTTCGACAGTCGCAGGTGGCTTCGTTCAGGTTACACCCGCAGATATCGCACAGACCCTTGCAGTCCTCCCGGCAAAGCATCTTTGTCGGCAGCATCAGCAGCAGGTCCGAGATTGCTGTCTGATTCATATCAATGCTGTCGTGTTCTGCAACCAGATATGTGTCATAAACGTCGCCCTCACTCTGTAGCGATGGTACGACTGTGTGAGAAAAGTCATACGAATACTCGCGCGTCAATTCCTGAAGGCAGCGATCGCAGACAACATGCAGCACACAAGAAACCGTATATTGCAGTGTCACAATACCGGCACGATTGCGAAACATTCCCTTGACCGTCACCGGCCCGTCAAACGTATAGCCGTGCACACCGGACAGTTCCTCCGGCACGATCTGGTATTCAATCGGGAAACGCATTCCTTCTATCTGAAATAGTTCTCGCAGCTGTAAAACCATACCTGTTCCCTTTCACGCATTGCATTACTTATTATATACTATTTTGCCCCAGCTTGTCAAGCATTTTTTTCAAAAACCGAAAAGAGGGCGAAATTGCGTCACTCTTAGTCGATGAAACGAGTAACGGAGGTCGGCAGCTCCGATGGATCTGCGGAAACAGTAAAGGTAACAGAAGAATCCTCTCCGGTCAGCTTGTCCAGCTTTTCCAGCATCCGGCCGAACTCATCGAAATCAGCGCCAGCGATCTTCAGGATACCATCAACATAGATCTCTTTGATGTCGTAGTTGCCTGCCAGCATACCAGCGATGAAGCCGTAGAAGGAATCGAAGCTGTCGATGCAGAACTGCTCTGCATCACACCATCTTACCTTGTAGCTGATGGAACGGCGCAGTGTCTCGCCCTTTTCGATGCATACCAGACAGCCGTTGGTGTTCTTTACTGCTGCATTGATCTTGTCGATGATGACCTTAGTTTTTCCGCTTCCTTTTTTTCCTGTAATCAGTTGAATCATAGTGAAACTCCTTTCGTACCGCAAAAGCGGCACATGTTTTGAAAGAGACCGCCGGAAATCCGACACGCTCTCGCATTCAATTTTGGAGCTGTGCAGAAATTATTCTGCCAGCTTTGCCTCCAGAGCAGCCTTCTGGTCTTCATAACCCGGCTTGCCCAGCAGTGCAAACATATTCTTCTTGTAGCTCTCAACGCCCGGCTGGTTGAACGGGTTGACACCCAGCAGATAACCGGAGATTGCGCATGCCTTTTCGAAGAAGTAGATGAGGTAGCCCAGACTCTTTTCGGAAACATCTTCCACTTCCAGAATCATATTGGGAACACCGCCGTCGGTGTGTGCCAGAATAACACCTTCCAGTGCCTTCCGGTTTACCACAGACATGTTCTGATTGGTGAGGAAGTTCAGACCATCCAGATTTTCAGCGTCCGGTTCCAGATAGAAATCCTGCTTCGGCTTCTTGATATCCACAACGGTCTCAAACAGAATGCGGCTGCCCTCCTGGATGTACTGACCCATGGAGTGCAGGTCGGTGGAGAATACGCCAGCCGACGGGAAGATTCCCTTGTTATCCTTGCCCTCGCTCTCGCCGAACAGCTGCTTGTACCACTCAGACATCATTACGAAGCTCGGCTCATAGGAAACCAGCATTTCCACAGCCTTGCCCTTGCGGTACAGAATGTTCCGCAGTGCAGCGTACTTGTAGCAGTCGTTCTGCTCAAAGTCAGCCATGTAGTCCTTCTGTGCCTGTGCAGCGCCTTCCATCAGGGCAGCGATATCACAGCCGGCAACTGCGATGGGCAGCAGACCAACTGCGGTCAGAACGGAGTACCGTCCGCCAACGTTGTCCGGAACAACGAAAGTCTCATAGCCCTCGGTATCCGACAGTTCCTTCAGGGTACCCTTTGCCTTATCGGTAGTTGCAAAGATGTGATCCTTTGCGCCATCCTTGCCATACTTCTTCTCAACCAGCTGCTTGAACACACGGAATGCCAGCGCCGGTTCTGTTGTCGTACCAGACTTGGAGATGACGTTTACGGAGATATCCTTGCCCTCGCAAATCGAGAGTACCTCGTTCAGATAAGTCGGATTGATGTTGTTGCCGACATAGTAGATATCCGGTGTATCTTTCTTCAAGTTGTTGTAGAACGGCGATTTCAGGAACTCGATGGCAGCACGGGCACCCAGATAAGAACCGCCGATACCGATGACGATCAGGATATCCGAATTGCTCTGGATCTTCTTGGCAGCAGCCTGAATCCGTGCGAATTCTTCCTTGTCATAATCGGTGGGCAGGGTAAGCCAGCCCAAGAAGTCCGAACCGAGTCCGGTCTTGTTGTGCAGCATCTCTGCTGCCGCTTCCACCTGATGCTTGATTCCGGTGAGTTCGTCTTCCCCAACAAATTTTGCCAGATACTTTGTATTCAGCTTTACAGACATAATACAATTCCCTCCACTTTCTAAAAGGCGTTGCAGCCAAGCCGCCTTTTTCAGGCAGCTGCGCATCCTGCGGAATCCTCCGGCACGATGCACCGTCTGCGATGCAGACCTACTTCAACCACTTTACCACTATATCATACTATATTCTTCGTCTGATTGCAAGTGGAATCCGGATTCTTGTTCAATCTACACAAAATTACATTCTACAATTTAAGCAGTTTGACGACAAATTGTGACAGCGAATCCCCAAAATTCCGCAGCCGCACAGAATCCGACGCCACAACCGCCGTTTCATCCAGCAAAGTGTCTCCGTGGTAGAACGCCGCCCGTCCAAGGCGCTGTCCCTTTTTCACCGGTGCCAGCACATACCGTGGCAGCACCAGCACCGTTTCCAGCTCCTGATCGGATTTCGGCACCACAAGCCCCTGCAGCCGCTTTGGCTCCACCAGCACGGAACGGCAGATACCGCCACGCACCGTCACCGGATAAAGGAACTCCGCCGAGAATGCCGGCTGCACCACCTGCCAGCCGGCAAACCCACGCCGCAGCAGGGATTTTGCCAGTGCAAAGCGGCTGTCATCTGTCTGGCATCCCAGCACCACAGCGATGCACTTCATCTGCTTCCGCTCCGCACCGGCGGCAATGCTCCAGCCGTCCGCCTCTGTGTGGCACGCTTTGAAACCGATGCTGGTGTCGTCGGTACGGGCAAAGGTGTTCTCATTCACCAGTTCTGTCTCCTCGCCACGCAGAAAATCCCGCCACGTCTGAAAATAGGGCGTCAGCACATCATATTCCGACAGCGCCCGGCACAGCCGTGCCAGATCCGCCGCCGTGGTGTACTGCGTTTCCGCATTGCTGCCCTGCGGTGCATCAAAGCGTGTGCTGCGCATACCGAGATCAAAGGCACGTGCGTTCATGTCCATGACAAAGGATGCCACATCACCACTAATACCAACCGCCAGCATTGCCGCTGCATCGCCGGCATTTCCGATTATCAGCCCTTTCAGCAGGTCAGACACCGTCATCTTCTCCCCCGGCACCAGCCAGATCACTGCACCGGAAATCCCGCTGACTTCCTCTCCGGCAGTCAGTTCCGTCTCCAGCGTCCAGCTGCCGGATGTCAGCTGTTCCGCCGTCAGCAGGGCGGTCATCAGCTTCGCCATCGTTCCGCAGGAAAACGGCGCATCACCGTTGGACTCCAGCAAAACCGTTCCCGTTTCCGCCTCCATCAGCACATAGGCAGCGGCGGGAATCTCCGTTTCCTCCGCCGAAGCCGAAATGCGGCACAGTCCAAGCCATACCAGCAGCACCGCCATTCCGATTGCACACATCCGTTTCACCAGCGACCACCTCCGATTTAAAGTGTATGCGCCTGTGTGAAAAAACATGTGTCGGACAGAAAAACGGCACCCCGTTTCCGGAGCGCCGCCTTTCCCTCTTACTATTCTACTCAATCTTTGAAAGTGGTGTTACATTTCAAATACCACGCAGTTGCCTGCGTGTATCCCTTTCAGAAGCAGAGTGCCTCCAAAAGGCAACCGGCGACTCCGGTCTTAAGCAATGATGTACTTCTGGATTGCCTTGATCAGTGCTTCCGGATCCTCAGTATGAGCCTGAAGCTTGATCGGCTTGGAGAGATCCAGGCTGAAGATACCCATGATGGACTTTGCATCAATGGCATAACGGCCCGAAACCAGATCGATATCATAGTCAAACATCATGACAGTGTTTACGAAATCCTTGACATCGTTGATTGCATTCAGCTGAATTGTTGTTTCATACATAACAATTACCTCCTTAGGAATACGATCATCTGATCTTTCCATGTTGTCAAAATAACAGAACGGAAACCTCGACGCTGTTTTCGGCAACGTGCATGCCGCACATCGCTTTGATTTGTTCTGTAGCTATAGCATACCACGAAAAAATTTTCTTGTCAAGACGATTGCAACATTTTCGTCGATATAGTATAATAGGGGGTGAAATACCGCATTGTTTTTTGACATGAGCGTTAAGTTTTATGAGAAACATGTGAAAACCCTGCGAAATTCCTGTCGAAAATCACAATGCCGGCTGTTCAGAACCTGTATCCGAAATGTAAGAAGTTACATAGCACCGGATACATTCTGCAAAAAACGACAAGGAGAGAAATCTTTGAACTGTTATTTTCTGACGTTCGGCTGCAAAGTCAACACCTGCGAAACCGCTTCCATGCAAACCATGCTGCGCAGCGCCGGACACTGCATTGTCACGACCCCTGAGGAGGCGGATGTCTGTATTCTCAATTCCTGCACTGTCACAGAGTCTGGCGACAACCGCACCCGTGCCGCTCTGCGCAAACTGCGCCGCAGCTATCCGGACATGCTTTTGGTGCTCACCGGCTGCTATGCGCAGGCATATCCGGAACAGGCGGAGTCCATTCCCGAAGCCGATCTGGTACTGGGCACCAAGGGGCGCAGCCGTCTGCCGGAGCTGCTGGAAACATGGCAGCAGACACACACGCCCTGTGGCGCAGTGGATGCCTACACCGGACACGACACCTTTGAGGCACTTCCCTGCGACATCATGCCGGACAACACCCGTGCCTTTCTCAAGATTCAGGATGGCTGCAACTGCTTTTGCAGCTACTGCATCATCCCCTATGCCAGAGGGCGCTGCCGTTCTCTGCCGCCGGAGGAGCTGCGCCGTGCCGCCAGTACCTTTGCGGAGCACGGCTATCAGGAGCTGGTGCTCTGCGGCATCAATCTGGGGTTCTACGGCATGGAGTGGGGTGGCAGTCTTGCCGATGCGGTAGAGCTGTGCTGTACCATTCCGGGAATCCGCCGTGTCCGCCTCAGTTCGCTGGAACCGGAGCGCATGACGGACGAAGTGCTGGACCGGCTGGCAGCGCTGCCGCAGTTCTGCCCCCAGTTCCATCTGTCCCTGCAAAGCGGCTGCGACCGCACCCTGCGCCGGATGAACCGCAAGTACACCGCTGCGGAGTACGCCGGCATCTGCAGCCGCATCCGCTCCAGATTTCCGGACTGCGCCATCACGACCGACTGGATGGTAGGCTTCCCCGGAGAGAGCGATGCGGATTTTGAGGATGCCGTGCGGTTTGCGGAGGAAATCCGCTTTGCCGGCATCCACGTGTTCCGCTATTCCCCCAGAGCCGGCACCCGTGCCGCAGAATTTCCGGAACAGATCTCCGGAAGCGTCAAAAAGGCACGGATGGAACAGGCGCAAAGCCTCGCAAAAGCGTCGAAATTTGCGTTTTTCAAGGCGCAGATCGGAAAGACGTTCCCCGTGCTTTTTGAGCGGGAACGCGGGGACGGATACCACATCGGACACGCCCCGAACGGTGCCGTTATCCGGGTTTTTGCAGAAAAATCAAAAAAAAGTTTGCGTAATCGGATTTTTTGTGTTAAAATAGAAGAGAATGATGCGGACTGCTGCTACGGAACACTCGTGGCACAGGACGCAGCTGACAGTGCTGCATCTCCTGCCGCCCTGCCAAATTCACGATAAAAAAGGAGTTTTACCATGTCCGTTTCTCGTATTTATGTTGAGAAGAAAGCAGAGTTCGCCGTAGAAGCACGTGCTGTGCTCAGCGACCTGCAAACCGCCCTTCGTCTGAATGTGACGAACGTCCGGATCTTCAACCGCTATGACGCAGATCATCTGACGGAAGAAGCATTCCAGCGTGCCATCCCCACGGTATTCTCGGAGCCGGCTGTAGACCACATCTACACTGAGCTGCCGGCACTGGAGCCGGGTCAGCGCATGTTCGCCACCGAATATCTGCCGGGACAGTTTGACCAGCGTGCAGACAGCTGCGAACAGTGCATCCAGATCCTGCTGCAGGGCGAACGCTGCCGTGTCCGCACCGCACAGGTATTCGTCATCTCCGGCAATCTCACCGACGCAGAGTTCGACCGTCTGAAATCGTACCTCATCAATCCGGTGGAGCGCCGTGAGGCATCCATGGAGAAGCCGCAGACGCTGGACACCAACTACACCATTCCCACCACCGTCAAGACACTGGACGGCTTCACCAAGCTCTCGGAAGAGGAGCTGAAGCAGTTTATCAATGAATACGGTCTTGCCATGGATCTGGGCGACATCCAGTTCTGTCAGGCATACTTCCGTGACACTGAGCACCGTGATCCCACCATCACCGAGCTGCGCATGATCGACACCTACTGGTCCGACCACTGCCGCCACACCACATTCCTCACTCAGATCTCCAACGTGGACATTCCCACCGGCTACATCAAGGACACCTATGATGCTTACTGTGAGGTTCGGCAGGAGCTGGGCAGAGGCGAAAAGCCCATGACCCTCATGGACCTGGCAACCATCGCTGCCAAGAAGCTGAAGGCAGACGGCAAGCTGAACGATCTGGACGAGAGCGAGGAGATCAACGCCTGCTCCGTGAAGATCAAGGTGGACATCAATGGCAAGGACGAAGACTGGATCCTCATGTTCAAGAACGAGACACACAACCACCCCACCGAGATCGAGCCGTTCGGCGGTGCCGCAACCTGTCTAGGCGGTGCCATCCGTGACCCGCTGTCCGGCCGTTCCTATGTGTACCAGGCAATGCGTGTCACCGGTGCAGCCAATCCGCTGGTACCGGTAGAGGACACCATCGCCGGCAAGCTGCCTCAGAGAAAGATCACCGTCGGCGCGGCAAACGGCTACAGCTCCTACGGCAACCAGATCGGTCTGGCAACCGGTCATGTTGCCGAGGTATACCACCCCGGCTACATGGCAAAGCGCATGGAAATCGGTGCGGTACTGGGCGCTGCTCCGGCATCCAACATCCGTCGGGAAGCACCGGTGCCGGGCGACATTGTCATCCTGCTGGGCGGTAAGACCGGACGGGACGGCTGTGGCGGCGCAACCGGTTCTTCCAAGTCCCACACCATCGAATCGCTGGAGCACTGCGGTGCAGAAGTACAGAAGGGTAATGCGCCGGAAGAGCGCAAGCTCCAGCGTCTGTTCCGCAATCCGGCAGTGACCCGCATGATCAAGCGCTGCAACGACTTCGGCGCAGGCGGTGTTTCCGTTGCCATCGGTGAACTGACCGACGGTCTGGAAATCGACCTGAACGCCGTGCCCAAGAAATACGACGGTCTGGACGGCACCGAAATCGCCATCAGTGAGTCCCAGGAGCGTATGGCAGTTGTCGTTGCGCCGGAGGATGCCGAGAAGTTCATCAAGGAAGCCGGCAGAGAAAATCTGGAGGCTACCATTGTAGCAGTCGTCAAGGCAGAACCCCGCCTGCGCATGAACTGGAACGGCAACACCATCGTTGACCTCTCCAGAGAATTCCTGAACTCCAACGGTGCCGTAAAACACACTGACATCTCCATTGCAGAACCGTCTGCACCGGAGACCTCCACCCTGACTGACAGCGCAGATGCCTGGACGGAACTGCTTTCCAGCCTGAATATCTGCTCACAGAAGGGACTGATCGAGAAGTTTGACTCCACCATCGGCGCAGGCACTGTTCTGATGCCGTTCGGCGGTGTATATCAGCTGTCGCCCTCTCAGGCAATGGCTGCCAAGATTCCGGTACTCCGTGGCGAGACCAATACCTGCTCCCTGATGGGCTGGGGCTACAATCCCACCATCAGCGAACACAGCCCGTATCTGGGCGCTATGGACGCCGTTATCACCTCTGTGGCAAAGGTTGTCGCAGCAGGCGGAAGCTGGCACCACTGCTGGCTGACCTTCCAGGAGTACTTCGAGCGCACCCAGAACGATCCCAAGCGCTGGGGCAAGCCCATGGCAGCCCTGCTGGGCGCATTCAAGGCACAGCTGGAACTGTCCTGCGGTTCTATCGGCGGTAAGGACTCCATGTCCGGCACATTCGAGAACATCGACGTACCGCCCACGCTGGTATCTTTCGCTGTTTCCACTGCCAAGGCAGACAAGGTCGTTTCCACCGAATTCAAGCAGGCAGGCGACAAGGTCGTAATGCTCCGCCCGACCGTTGACGAAAACGGCATCCCGAATTTCGAGAGCGTCCGCAGCACATTCGACAAGGTAGAGGCAATGATCGCAGCAGGCCGCATCCGTGCCGGCTGGGTCATCGACTACGGCGGTGCCGCAGAGGGTATCGCAAAGATGTGTTTCGGCAACGGCATCGGCTTCACATTCTCCCGCCAGCTGACAGACGCTGAACTGTTCCAGCCCTGCTGCGGCGGATTCCTGCTGGAACTCTGCGGCGATGCTGAAGAGGGCGAGGATGTCATCGGTACGACTGCGGAAAAGCCGGAGATCATTTGCCCGAACTACACCCTCCAGCTGGACAAGCTGCTGGCTTGCTGGGAGCGGAAGCTGGAACCCATCTTCCCCTGCCGCATCAAGACCACAAACGAAGTGCCGGAGAAGCTTTCCTACACTAGAAAGACCACCCTGTCCGCCTCCGTCAAGAGCGCACAGCCCCGTGTTCTGATTCCGGTATTCCCCGGCACCAACTGCGAATACGATACCGCACGTGTCTTTGAGCGTGCCGGCGCAAGACCTCAGACCTTTATCATCCGCAACCTCTCCGCAGCAGCCATGGAAGATTCCATCACCACATTCGCTGCCATGGTAAAGCAGGCGCAGATCATCATGATCCCCGGCGGCTTCAGCGGCGGCGACGAGCCGGAGGGCAGCGGTAAGTTCATCACCGCATTCTTCCGCAACCCCCGCATCAAGGATGCTGTTCACGAGCTTCTGAAAAACCGTGACGGTCTGATGCTGGGTATCTGCAACGGCTTCCAGGCACTGGTAAAGCTTGGTCTGGTCCCGTTCGGCGAGATCATGGACATGACAGATGTTTCGCCGACGCTGACCTTCAACACCATCGCACGCCACCAGTCCATGCTGGTCAATACGAGAATCGCCTCCAACAAGTCCCCGTGGCTGTACGGCACAGAGGTTGGCGATGTGCACACCGTTGCCATCTCCCACGGCGAGGGACGCTTTGTTGCGCCGCCGGAGCTGCTGGCAGACATGGCAAAGAACGGTCAGATCGCAACCCAGTACGTTGATCTGGCAGGCAACCCCACCATGGACATCCACTTCAACCCCAACACCTCTATGATGGCCATCGAGGGTATCACTTCGCCGGACGGCAGAGTCCTCGGCAAGATGGGACACAGTGAGCGTATCGGTCAGAACCTGTACCGGAACGTACCGGGCGAAAAGGATCAGAAGATCTTCGAGAGCGGTGTTGCTTACTTCCAGTAATCTCATCCAAAAATAAAAACGCACGGCGTTTCTGCGGGCAGCTTCGGCTGCCCGTTTTTTGTTGTCAGGAAGTCAGATCCTCCACCAGCTGCCGCAGCTCTGCCTCTGTCCCCACGGTGATGCCGGATTCCAGCTGTTCCAGATCGTATTCCGACAGCAGACTCAGGGGCATGTCCAGTTTCTGATAGGGAACGCTGCTGCCGGTGCGGTAGAGGGCGAGTTTGCCGTCTGTGATCTGGATTCGGTACTGCCCCTCCGCCGTTGTTACCTCTGTCACATTCTCCTGCGCATGACTGCGTTCCCGCTGTACTGTGCCCGTCATTGCGCCGGCGACGATCACCAGAGAGATTGCCAGCGCCGTCAGAATCATCCACGCCATCTTTCGTTTTTCCATATGCCTTCCTCCTGTTTTTCATGGAAATGTTAGAAATATTCTTTCCGAAATCCAGAAGTTTATGCATTTTGTATATTTTCCAAAGAAAATTTGCATTTCCTCTTAACATCCAGCGAAAAACGTGCTATAATAAATCTGTATATATTGCCTCGGTGTTCACTGCACCGCTATGCAGTGATCTCCATAGATTTTTCGGAAGGAACAAGGATACCATGGATAAAAAGCAGCAAAAAAGAGGAAAAGGCGCTTCGGCGAAATCCGGCGCACCCAACCGTGCAGCAAGACAGTACTACGGTCCCACAGGAACGCCGGAATATCCCTACCACACACCGGAACTGGACGAGGGCATTGCCAAACCGAAACGGTTTCCGGCGCTCAGCCGGACGCTGTCCATTCTCGGCTCTACGCTGATCTCCCTCTTCCTCATTCTCATCATCACATGCACCATCGTGGCAACGGCGCTGGTGGTCTATGTCATGCATTTCCGGGATGATGTTTCCAACGTCACCATCGAAGAAATGGAGCTGTCCTACAACACGGATATCTACGCCAAGGACAAGAATGACGAGTGGGTTCCTATCTACGAGGTCAGCAACCAGTCCCAGCGTATTCCGGTGGACATCTCCACCATTCCCCAGCACGTGCGGGACGCTTTCGTCTGCGCCGAGGACGAGCGGTTCTACACCCATGACGGCGTGGACTATAAGCGGACGCTCTCAGCTTTCGTGAACATGTTCATTCACATCTATGACACCAATCAGGGCGGTTCGACCATCACCCAGCAGCTCATCAAAAACATCACCGGCGACAGCGAGCAGTCCCCCTCCCGTAAGATTCGTGAGATCTTCCGTGCCATGGAGCTGGAGCGAGCCTACTCCAAGGACAAGATTCTGGAAACCTATCTGAACTACATCGGATTCGGCGGAAGCTCCAACGGCATTGAGCACGCCGCCCAGAAATATTTCGGCAAGAGCGCCAGCGAGCTGGACGTGGCAGAGGCAGCGTGTCTGGCAGCCATCCCCAAGAGTCCGGAGACGCTCAACCCCTTTGCCGGCTACACCGACGATGCCACCGGAGAGTGGGTCAACACCGGCAAGGAAAAGAACCGCAGCCGGCAGCAATATGTGCTCTGGCAGATGTACGACAACGGCGCACTGACCTATGACGAATACGAAAAAGCGCTGCACGAAAAGCTGGTCTTTACAGATTCCGACGAGTACAAGGCTGCCCACCCCGATGCGGACAAGCAGCAGATTGCCGACAGCTCCACCGCAACCTCTTGGATTGTGGACGCTGCCATCTATGAAGTGGCATCCTATCTGGAGGACAAGTTCAACCTGACACAGGAGCAGGCAGTCGCCCGCATCAATGACGGCGGCTATCAGATCTACACCACCGCCAATCTGGACATGCAGGAATACGTGGAACAGCGGTACGCCGACATCAACAATCTGGTGGAGAGCTCCCGTGTCGCCAAGTGGCAGGACAACGACGGGGACGGCGTTTATTCGCCGGAAGAGGTGGAATATCCGGAGTCCTCGTTTATCGCCATGGACTATCAGGGCAATATTCTTGCCGTTGTGGGTGCGATCGGTGAGAAAACCGAGTCCCTCTGCTGGAACTACGCAACCATGGAACCCCGTCAGCCCGGTTCGACCATCAAACCGCTGACCACCTACGGTCTGGCGCTGGAAAGCGATCTGATTCACTGGGGTGCCATCTACAAAGACGAGCCGATTCAGGTCAACGGCGAAGCATGGCAAACCAACTACAGTGAGGACAGCTCCGCCATGAGCATCAGCCACAAGGATCTGAAAATCTATCAGGCTCTGGAAAAATCTTATAATACCGTTCCGGCGCAGCTGTGTCAGGCGCTGACACCCCAGAAAGTATTTGAGTTTGCCACCAGCAAGCTCCGGCTGGATCTCTGTGAGGATTCCGGCGACGGCCACACTGATATGGATTACTCCCCGCTGACTGTTGGTGCGCTGACCTACGGTGTCACACTGGAAAATCTGGTCAATGGCTACATTCCCTACGGCAACGGCGGAACGCAGTATCAGGCGCATCTGGTCAGCAAAGTCATGAAGGGCGCCGGCGAACTGGTCTATGAAAACGATGGCAATCCCCAGACGGCAGTCAGTGCAGAAACCTCCTATGTCATGAACAAGCTGCTCCAGAACGTCGTCAACAACGGTACCGGTACCGCTGCAAAGCTGGAAAACAAACACGTTGCCGGCAAGACCGGTACCACTGAGGACTGGAACGACCTGACTTTTGTGGGACTCACCGAAGATTTCGTCAGCGGTATCTGGATCGGTTACACCGAGCGTTCCGAGCTGCAAGACCACAACATCAAATCCGCACAAATCTGGCAGAATGTCATTGGCGAATACGCCAACAGCCTGAACACTGGCGCTGAGTACCCCAAAAATGACAAGGTAGTCGAAGCTCCCATGTGCGATAAGTCCGGCAAGATCGCCGGTCCCAACTGCACTTCCACCAGCACCGGCTACTGGAAGTCCTCCAATGCGCCGGTCTGCGACACCTGTACCAAGAGCTACCAGCAGCAGCCTGCTACTACAACAACCGCCTCGGGGGCAAGCGGCAACACACAGCAGACCTCCACACAGGCTGCCAACGGACAGACCCCCGCCGCCACAACAGCTGCACCGGCTGACGGCAACAGTCAAGGATAAGCGTTAATTTTCAACAAAGGAAGTGTTTTCTATGCAGCCACTCTATCTTCTCTGCTGTCCCTGTCATTTCGGACTGGAACGCACGCTGCGGTTCGAAATCTCAAAAATCGGCGGAACCGACATCACAGCGCAGGACGGCCGTGTCCTGTTTCGCGGCGATGCGCTCACCATCGCCAAGGCAAACCTCTCCCTCTCTGTGGCAGAACGTGTGCTCATTCAGCTGGGGCAGTTTCCCGCCTACAACTTCGAGGAGCTGTTTCAGGGCATGCGCAGCATTCCGCTGGAACAGTGGATCGGCAAGGACGATACCTTCCCGGTCAAGGGACATGCGCTGGACTCCAAGCTGCACAGCGTGCCGGACTGCCAGTCCATCCTGAAAAAGGCAGCGGTGGAACGGCTGAAATCCGTCTACCATACCAGCTGGTTCACGGAATCCGGCGCCATTCATCCCCTGCACTTTACCATCCGGAAAAACATCGCCACCATCTATCTGGACACCTCCGGCATCGGGCTGCACAAGCGCGGATACCGGAAAAACGCCAACGCTGCACCTATCAAAGAGACACTCGCCGCCGGCATCGTCGATCTGGCACGGGTGCACTCTGACAGCGTCGTCTGCGACCCGTTCTGCGGAAGCGGTACAATTCTGATCGAAGCGGCATTCAAGGCGCTGCGCATTGCCCCCGGCATGCACCGCCGGTTCTTAGCGGAAAAATGGGCGCAGATTCCGGAGAGCGTCTGGAAAGAAGCACGCTCCGAAGCTGTGGCACGCATCCAGCGGGATGCAACATTCACTGCCATCGGCTCGGACATCGACGAAGCGGCAATCGCCCTCACCGAGGAGAACTGCCGCCGTGCCGGCGTCAAGCCACGCATCCGGCTGGTACAGCAGGATGTGGCGGAGTTCCAGCCGCCGGAGGGTGCCATCACCATCTGCAATCCGCCCTATGGCGAGCGTATGCTGGACATCCAGCAGGCACAGTCCATCTACCGCATTATGGGGGATGTCTTTCCGGCAGACAAAGCTCACCCCTGCTACATCATTACGCCGGATGCAGACTTCGAGCTGCACTTCGGCAAACCGGCAAATAAGAAACGAAAGCTCTATAACGGCATGATCCAATGCAACCTGATGAGCTATTTCCAATGATTTTCACATGCGCTGATTCAACGGCAACGAACTGAATCAGCGCATTGCTTATGCAAAAATATGGTTCGTTCAAAAATCCACAGTTGACAACGCGGGAAAAATCGTCTATAATAAATAAGACTGTTCTGCGTAATGTGACGCAAACGCATGTGCAGCAGATGCTGCAACTTTACAACAAGGGAGTATGGATTATCATGGCAAAAAAACAAATTTCCAGATCCGGTGCAGAAAAACTGCGAAAGGAATTAGAAGAACTGATCACCGTCCGCCGTCCGGAAATGGCACAGAAGCTGAAGGAAGCCCGTTCTCAGGGCGACCTCTCCGAGAATGCGGAATACGATGAAGCCAAAAACGAACAGGCGATCATGGAAGCCCAGATCGCAGAAATTCAGGCAACCCTGAACAATTCTGAAATCGTCGATGATGATGCCATCTCTGTAGACGAAGTCGGACTCGGCTCTATCATCAAGCTCAAGAATTACAGCAACGGCAAAATCGAAACCCTCCAGATCGTCAGCAGCAATGAGGCGAATTTTGCAGAGCACAAGATCTCGGATGAATCCCCCATCGGTGCCGGCGCAATGAAGAAAAAGGTCGGCGACAGCTTCATGATCGAAGCACCGGTCGGCGAACTGCAGTTTGAGATTCTGGAAATCAGCAAGTAAGAATAGAGGAAGTGTATCCAATGGCAAATCAAACCAATCCGCCTGTTCCGGAACAGGAGCAGGACAGCAATACCCTGCGGCAGATCCGTCTGGAAAAGCTGCGGCAGAGACAGGCAGAGGGCAACGACCCGTTCGCCATTACCAAGTATGATGTGACCGCAAAGGCTGCTGCCATCAAAACCGAATATGAGGCAACCGAAGCGAAGTTCAAGGCAGAGGCCGGTGACGACGAAGAAGCGCTTCAGGCAAAGCTGGACACGCTGAAGGGACAGCCCGTCTCTATTGCCGGCCGTATCATGAGCTGGCGTGACATGGGACGTGCCAACTTCATCGATGTACGGGACGACACCGACCGCATTCAGGTCTATGTCCGCATGAACGACATCGGCAAGGAGGAATTCAAGGAATTTAAGAAGTGGGATATCGGCGATATTGTCGGTGTCAAGGGCTTCGTATTCCGTACCCGCAAGGGCGAGATTTCCATCCACGCCACAGAGATCACCATGCTCTCCAAGTCCCTCCTTCCCCTGCCGGAGAAGTGGCACGGTCTGAAGGATCAGGACACCCGTTACCGTCAGCGGTATCTGGACTTGATCGTAAACCCGAATGTCAAGCAGACATTTGTCACCAGAAGCCAGATCCTGCGGGAAATCCGTGCTTATCTGGACGGCATCGGCTATCTGGAAGTGGAAACACCAGTTCTGCTGCCGCTGCAAATTGCCGCTGCGGCAAAGCCGTTTGTGACCCATCACAACACGCTGGACATGGACATGTTCCTGCGCATCGAAACCGAACTGAATCTGAAGAAGCTCATCGTCGGCGGCTTCGACCGTGTTTACGAAGTGGGACGCATCTTCCGGAACGAGGGCATGGATCCCTCTCACAATCCGGAGTTCACCTCTATTGAAATGTATCAGGCATACACCGATTATCACGGCATGATGGATCTGATCGAGGATATGTACCGCACGCTGGCAAAGAAGATCTGCGGCAAGGACATCATCTCCTATCAGGGCACAGACATCCGTCTGGGCGAACCGTGGGAGCGTCTGACCATGGCGGAGGCTGTCAAGAAGTATGCCGGCGTGGATTACAACGACTGGGCAACGGATGCTGACGCAAGAGCCTGCGCCAAGGAAAAGGGCGTGGAAGTCGAAGAGGGCGAAAACGCAACCAAGGGTCACGTTCTGATCGCATTCTTTGATGCATTCGTCGAAGAGCAGCTGATTCAGCCGACCATCATCTACGACTATCCGGTCGAGAATTCTCCGCTGGCAAAGCGCAAGCCGGAAAATCCGGCGTTCACCGAGCGCTTCGAGTACTTCATCTATGCCCGTGAAATGGGCAACGCATTCTCTGAGCTGAACGATCCGGTAGATCAGAAGGAGCGTTTTGTCAAGCAGGTGGAGGCTCGCCGTGCGCTGGGCGATACGACTGGCGAAGTGGACGAGGATTTCGTGACAGCACTGGAATACGGCATGCCGCCCACAGGCGGTCTGGGACTGGGTCTGGACAGACTGGTTATGCTCCTGACCGACAGTCCGTCCATCCGTGATGTCCTGCTGTTCCCCACCATGCGGCCGCTGCCGAAGCTGGGACAGGAAGAAGAAGACGCTGCGGAAGAAGAAACCGAAGCATAAAGTTTCATCACCACACAAAACAACAAGGGGGAATCGGTATGGACGGGAATGTTGCGTCCGCACGATTCCCCTTTTTTGAAACAGAGGTCATGCTATGCAGGAAGAAGAAAAACACATCTCCTCCACAGACGACACAGACGACACCAAAAAGAAAAAGGGCAAGTCGATTCTGGAGACGATTCGGGAGATAGACGAAAAAGAGGCGCAGCGGGAGGCTGAGGAGGAGGCACGCATTCGTGCCATCCGTGCGGAACGGGAGCGCAGGGAAAAAGAGGAATACGCCAAGAAGATTCAGCAGGAACGCATTGAGCTGATCCGTCTCAAGCAGGGCGTCATCACCGAAAGCGACACCATCCACGAGGAAAAGGAGGAGAAGCCAAAGCTTCCTTTCTGGAAAAAAGTCGGCAACTTCTTCTACCACAACAAATGGTGGCTGGGAATCACCACCGCACTGGTGGCGATTTTCACCTTTCTGATCGTAGATTATTTCTCCAAGGTAAAGCCGGACCTGATCGTCATGCTTCTGACAGACGATGCAGAGCTGCAGAGCGATACCACAGCGCTGGAGGCATATCTGGAACAGTTCACCGACGATGAGAACGGCGACGGCAAGATTCAGGTGGACATCTACTCCATCCCCGTCACCGACAACATCGGCGAAAACGACTACTACACCGGCGATGCCACCAAGCTCTCCACCCAGATGATGATGGCGGACAGCGTCATGGTCATCACGGATGCCAAGGCGAACCGGTACATCTACGCTGATGAAACACTGGAAGATCTGGAAACCGCTTTCCCCGGCCACAAGAACATCCGTGGCAACGGCTATTACCTGCGCCACACAGATTTTGCCACAAAGATCGGCTACCCCGGCAACGTGGATCGTGACCTGTCCATCGGGCTGCGCAAACCGGTCAAGACCTACGACAGCAAGGAAGAGATGCAGGAAAACTACGACATCGCTGCCAAGGTGCTGAAGCGCATTATGGCAGATCTGGACAACACGCAGGAACCGGAGGATCTTCCGCCGGAAACCACAGAGGCAGAGACCACGCTGCCACAATGAAAGGAGTACCCGCAATGCTGCGAATTGGAAATCATCTTCCCTCCTCCAAGGGATACCTCGCCATGGGCAAGCACGCCGTAAAGCTTGGGGCAACCACATTTGCATTTTTCACCCGAAACCCCAGAGGCGGTACTGCCAAGCCCATTGATGAGGCGGATATTCAGGCATTCCTCGCCTACGCCAGAGAACACGACATCGATCATCTGGTGGCACACGCCCCCTACACCATGAATCTCTGCTCCGCCAAACCGGACATCCGGAAATTCGGGCTTGGCATGCTGCAGGACGACATGAAGCGCATGGAGTACACCCCCAACCAGTACTACAACTTCCACCCTGGCAGCCACACTGGACAGGGCGTGGAAGCCGGTATTGTGCAGATCGCCGATGCACTGAACCAGACGCTCACGCCGGAGCAGCACACCACTGTTCTGCTGGAGACAATGGCGGGCAAGGGCAGCGAGATCGGACGCTCGTTTGAGGAACTGCGGGAGATTCTGGATCGTGTTACCCTGTCCGAAAAAATGGGCGTTTGTCTGGACACCTGCCACATCTGGGATGCCGGATATGACATCGTTTCCGATCTGGACGGCATTCTGACACAGTTTGACCAGGTCATCGGTCTGAACCGCCTGCGTGCGGTTCACCTCAATGACAGCATGAACCCCTGCGGTGCCCACAAAGACCGGCACCAGAAGCTGGGACAGGGCTGCATCGGATTGGAGGCGCTGATTCGGGTGGTCAACCATCCGGCACTGAAAAACCTCCCCTTTATTCTGGAAACGCCCAACGAGGACGAGGGATATGCCGCAGAGATCACACTGATGCGGGAGCACGCACAATGACAGCGGAGGGAAAACAGAAGCGCCTGCTGCTTGCCGCAGCGCTGCTCTTGCTGGCGGGAGGCGGCACAGGCGGTTTCTTTCTGGGAAAGGCGCAGACGTTGAAACAACAGCAGCAGATCATAGATGTGCAGGACTGCACCACCATCTACGGGGAGATCACCCAGATCAGCGGCGATACCATCACCGTGGAGGGGCTGCCGGTCAACGACATCAACGGCCGTGGCGCATTCTTTTTCACAGTGTCCCACGATACCTCCATCACATGGCGAAGTACTGCTGTCGCTGCGTCCGCACTCCAGCAGGGCAACACCATCGCTGTCACTTACACCGGCGAGGTACTGGAATCCAATCCGGCACAGCTCTGCCATGTGGTAAAGCTGGAAGTGCTGGATGATACCATTGGATGAAACAGGCTCTTAAAATAAAAACTGTTTCTTGTCCATTGACAATTCGGTTCAACTATGTTAAGCTAAAGAAAATTAAGTTTGTGCCGCCGCTGCCACCGGGTAGCGGGAAAGGTGCCCGAATGTATCTCGTTAGGTCTTAGTAGAGATGCATTCGGGCATTTTTTATGGACCAGGGAGGATTTATGAAACATTCTGCGGTATCCCGCCAGTTCGCCCAGTACGTTTCCTGCAACGTTCTGGGCATGATCGGACTCTCCTGCTATATTTTAGCAGACACATTCTTTGTCTCCAAGGCAATGGGAAGCCTGGGGCTTGCTGCCCTGAACTTTGCCATTCCGCTCTACTCCCTCATCAATGCCACCGGTCTGATGCTGGGCGTAGGCGGGGCAACGCAGTACACACTGGTGCGCTCCAAGGAGGGCATCCGGCACGCCAACGCCATCTTTACCAATCTTGTTCTGACAGCGCTCTCCATCGGACTGCTCATTTTCTTACTGGGACTGTTTGCTGCACCGACTCTGGCGACATGGCTCGGTGCAAACGGCAATGCTCTTTCTATGACAACCTCCTATCTGCGCATTCTCATGCGATTTGCGCCAGCGTTTCTGCTGAACCAAACCACACTGGCATTTGTCCGCAACGACGGCAGTCCGCACATCGCCATGGCTGCCATGCTCACCGGAAGCTTCGCCAATGTCATCCTCGACTATGTTTTCATGTTTCCCATGAAGATGGGCATATCCGGCGCAGCCATTGCCACAGGCTTCTCCCCCATTTTTAGCCTGTTTGTCCTCTCCATCCATTTTTTCCGGAAACAGCACACCCTGAAGCTGATGCGCTGCCGAATTCTGTTCCGGCAGATCGGCCGTTCCATGACGCTGGGGCTCTCCTCCTGGATTACAGAGGTTGCCTCCGGCGCAGTACTGCTGGTGTTCAATCTCATCATTCTGCGCATCACCGGAAACCTTGGCGTGGCAGCCTACGGCATTATCGCCAATATTGCGCTGGTCGCCGTCGCCATTTTCACTGGAATCGCACAGGGCATCCAGCCGCTGGTCAGCCGGTTCTACAGCACGGGAGAAGCAGATTCGCTGAAAAAAGTGCGCAATGCCGCCAATCTTCTGGCGCTGTTTCTGGCAGCGGCATTCTATGCAGTGATCTTTCTCTTCTCTGACCAGGTAATCGCCGTGTTCAATAGTGAGCACAACACAGCGCTGATTCCTCTGGCACGGGAGGGACTGCGCCTGTACTTCGTCGGCTTTTTCTTTGCTGGTATCAACATTGTTATGACCGCCTACCTCAGCGCCGTAGAGCTGCCGAAACAGGGCATGTTCCTTTCCCTGCTCCGTGGCGCAATTCTGCTAGTGCCGCTGGTTCTGATTTTGCCGCAGTTTCTAGAGATGACCGGCGTATGGCTCTCTTTCCCCCTGTGCGAGCTGCTCACTGCCGGCATGCTGGCGCTCCTGCTCCGCCGCAGCCGAACTGCATAACGGCTTTGTGCGCTATCTTCCGAAATCCCGCAACAATTTGTGATATTTGACAAAGTTCCGCATTTTTTACATCCGCAAGCTTGATTTTTGAAAAAGATGTGTTATACTATTGCCTAGGAGGATGATACCATGATTCAACTAATCGCAACGGACATGGACGGAACGCTTTTAAATTCGGAGAAGGCGCTGCCGCCGCAGCTCCCTGCGCTTCTGGAAGAACTGTACCGAAGAGATATCACATTCGCCGTGGCAAGCGGCCGCTCGCACATGATGCTCACTTCTCTGTTCGGGGAATTGGCAGAGGAGATGATCTTCATCTGCGACAATGGCGCCTGCGTCATGCAGCCCCACGAGGCGCCGGTTCTGCATAGTCTTCCCAAGGCTGTTCTGGCGGAGATTCTGACTCAATGTCACAATCTGCCCCACGTCATGCCGGTACTCTGCGGATTCCATCACATCTACTGTCCGGCTGGCATGGAGGATGACCTGATGCAGGAGATCCGGCGGTATTACTGGGACATTCAGGAATTGCCCTATGATGCGCTGTTTCAGGTGGAGGAACCCATTCTCAAGGTGGCTGTCTGTGACAAAAACGGACCGGAAACACATACGTATCCGCTCCTGCATCAGATTCTGCAAGAACGCTACGAACTGCTGGTCTCCGGCGACTGCTGGATGGATGTCATGTGCAAGGGCATTACCAAGGGCACTGCCGTCCGGCAGCTTCAGGAACAGCTGGGCATCACGGCAGCGGAAACGGCGGTGTTCGGGGACTACGATAACGACATCTCCATGCTGCAATGTGCGGACTACAGCTTCGCCATGCAGAATGCTCCCGCCCGTGTGCGGGAGTGCGCACGCTATCTGGCACCCTCCAACGAGGACAACGGCGTGGTGCGCCAGATATGCAGTCTTCTGGGGCTGCACTACAGCGCACTTCCTAAAGCATAACACAAATTAACACAAATTTCTAGAAAAAACATCTTTACAAAAATATGCGATTATGGTATAATAAAATTGTTGCCAAATCACAAAATTCCGGCTACTGCCGGAGCATCGGAAAGGAGTTCCCGTCATGGAAGCTTGTCTGCCATTCTTGATTTGGGGCGGATTATTTGTCATTACTGTCATTGCAGAATTCGCCAGCCAGCAGCTCATCAGCATCTGGTTCGCTGCCGGCTCTCTGGCGGCATTCCTTGCCGCATGCTTTGGCGGTTCTGTGATTCTGCAAACGGTTCTGTTCCTTCTGGTCTCTGTGGTGCTTCTGATTCTCACACGCCCCATTGCGAAAAAGATCTTTTCGTTCGGTGTGAAGAACACCAACATGCAGGAGGTCGGACGAATTGCTGCGGTCATTCAGCCCATCGATACAGTACAGGGAACGGGACGGGTTCGTCTGGACGGTGTAGACTGGATCGCCATTTCACAGACTGGTGCGCCGATTCCGAACCATGCCAGCGTTCGGGTCATCGCCGTGGACGGAAGCAAACTCATTGTCGCCCCGCTGGAAGATTCCCAACCTGCTGCTGCACCCAGCAGTCACTAACTCAAATGAAGGAGACACATTTATGCTGATTGTTTTACTGCTCGTGATTATTTTCATCATTTTGATATTTGTCACCCGCATCCGCATCGTACCGCAGGCAAATGTCTACGTCGTTGAGCGTCTCGGCGCTTTTTACAAGGCATGGGGTACCGGCATCCATTTTCTGGTGCCGTTCATTGACCGTGTGGCGAAACGGGTTTCCATCAAGGAACAGGTCGTTGACTTCAAACCGCAGGCCGTAATCACCAAGGATAATGTCACCATGCAGATCGACACCGTTGTATTCTTCCAGATCACCAATTCTGTACAGTTTGCATACGGCGTAGAACATCCTATCGCTGCCATCGAAAACCTGACGGCAACCACTCTGCGAAACATCATCGGCGAGCTGGAGCTGGACGCAACCCTGACCTCCCGTGACCTCATCAACACCCGTATTACCGAAACCCTTGATCTGGCAACCGACCGCTGGGGCATTAAAGTCATCCGTGTGGAACTGAAGAACATCCTTCCGCCGGCAGAGATTCGGGATGCCATGGAAAAGCAGATGAAGGCAGAGCGGGAAAAGCGTGAGAAGATTCTCCGTGCACAGGGCGAGCGAGAGTATCAGGTCACTGTTGCACAGGGTGAAAAGGACGCCAAGATCCTCCGTGCCGAGGCAGAAAAGCAGACTGCGATCCTCAAGGCTGAAGCTGACAAGGAAGCCGTGATCCTCCGTGGCGAGGCAATCAAGGAGCAGAAGATGCGCATCGCTGTCGGTGAGGCACAGGCAATCGAGCTGGTGCAGAAAGCACTGGCAGACAGTCTGGTCAAGCTGAACGAGGCAAACCCCAGCGCATCGGTATTGCAGCTGAAAGCACTGGAAGCATTTGAAAAGGCAGCAGACGGCAAGGCAACCAAGATCATCATCCCCAGCGAAATCCAGGGGCTTGCCGGTCTGGCAGCCGGCATCAAGGAAGCCGTGATCTCCAGCGACGATTCGTTCCGTGAGGTTCCGGCACCCAAGGAATCCGCAGCAGCACCGAAAAAATGACCGGCGCTGACCGATTTCTGCCAAAACAAAATGTAGATAAACAGGGCGGCGAAATGCCGTCCTTTTTTGTGAAAAAAAACGATTTTTTTCAAAACTTTGCGGCTTTCCCCACTGCGGCTTGCAATCCTGCCGAAAGATGTTGTATAATGATACTATTCTACCAAAGGACGTGAATTGATTGATATTTTCCAGATTATTCTTTCTGTATCTCTTCTTTCCCATTTGTTTCTTATGCTATTTTGCCACCAAGAAAAACGCTTACCGCAACACAGTGCTGATCGTCTTTTCCCTGCTGTTTTATGCGTGGGGCGAGCCGTCTTTCCTGTGGCTGCTGGTACTCAGCGCACTGGTCAACTACCTCTTCGGCAGGCTGCTGGAACGCTTCCGTGACAAGGTCGCCGGAAAGCTGTTTCTGGCGCTGGCGCTGATTCTCAATCTTGGCGTACTCATCGGATTCAAGTACACGGGATTTGTGCTGGAAAACATCAACGCCGCCTTTTCCCTCTCCATTCCCATTCCGGATCTGCCGCTGCCGCTGGGCATCAGCTTTTATACATTTCGAATCGTATCCTACCTCATCGACTGCTCCTGGGGCAAGGTGCGTGCAGAGCGCAATTTCTTTTCGTTCCTGCTCTATGTGTCCCTGTTCCCTATCACAGTTTCCGGCCCGATCGTGCGCTATGAAACCATCCAAAAGGAACTCCACGGCAGAACCGTCACTGCAAACGACCTCAGCGACGGACTGGGACGCATTGCTGCGGGACTTGGTAAAAAGGTCATTCTCGCCGACAACCTGGGCGTGATCGTGGAACAGTTCCTGGGAAACAACATCGCCTCTCAGACTACCCTCGGCACATGGTACGGCGTAGTGCTCTATGCCCTGCAAATGTATTTCGATTTCTCCGGCTATTCTGACATGGCGATCGGTATCTCCCGCATCTTCGGCTTCCATCTGGAGGAAAACTTCCGTCATCCGTTCCTGTGCAGGGACATCACAGAATTCTGGCAGCGCTGGCATATCTCTCTGGGAACATTCTTCCGTGACTATCTGCTGTATGTGCCGATTTTCGGCAAACGGCGCAAGTTCGGCGGACTCTTTCTGGTTTGGTTCTGCACGGGACTCTGGCACGGTGCCAGCTGGAACTACATCATCTGGGGACTGTACTACGGCGTTTTCATTTTCATTGAAACCTGTATCGGCAAGAAACGCATGAAGAAAATTCCAGCAGTGATTCGCCATGTGCTGAACAAGCTAATTATTGTCATCGGATTCGGCATCTTCTACTGCACCGGCAGTATCTCCCGTCTGGGCAGCCTGTTCCTCGCTATGGCGGGACAAAACGGAAAGGGACTGTTTGACGCTGTGCTGCTCACTTCAGTGCAGAACAATCTGTTCCTGCTGATCGGAGCGCTCCTCTGCTGCTTCCCACTGCTGGAGCTTCCGAAACGCTGGATGGCGAAAAGCTCCGGTGCCAATCTGGTGCTCTCCGTCTGCGGAACAGTGCTTGCAGCAGCACTGCTGGTCATCAGCAGCATTCTGCTGGTGGACTCTACCAATACGCCGTTCTTGTACACAAAATTTTAAGGAAAGGAGTTGCCTGCAATGGAGAAAACACAACAGCCGCAGAAGCCCTCAGAATCCGCAGAATCTGCGGATCTGGACGCTGCACTGGAGGAGAAATTTCAGCAGGTGGAAGAGGATCTGGATCACTTCCGTACCCTGAATGATACGCCCATAGCGGATGCCAAGCCTGCTGCGTCGAAAGAACCCGCAGAAGAGGCTCCGGCGGAAGAACCTGCGGTGGTGCCGGAAGAAGCACCCCCTGCTGTTCCGGCACAGAAAAAAACACCGGAACAGGAGCGTGAAACGGCACGGGAGCGCAAGGCACGCTACAAGCAGCGCCGGCAGATGCTCATTACCACACGCATTGGGGCAGTCCTGCGCACATTCACGCTGAGCGCCATTCTCCTGGGCGGTTCGATTTTCCTGCTGGTCGGTGCACGTCCCACGGAATCCGCCGAGGAAAACCGGAAGCTTGCGGAATTTCCCGCATTTTCCAAGGATACGCTGCTGAACGGCTCCTATACCGCCGATCTTATGAACTATTACGAGGACACCGTTCCCGGCAGAAGCACGTTCAAACGGCTCATCAGTACCATGGAGAGCTACGCCGGATTACAGGGCGAGGAGGATGTCAAGTTCTACGGCGACATCACCCAGCTGAAAAATGCCAAGACGACCACAGCCCCCGCAGAAGATTCTGAACTCGTCAGCAGCGAAACCCTGATCTCTTCTGTTACAGAGAAATCTACCACAACCACTGTCACCACCGAGCCAGAGGCCGACCCTGTGGAGATCGGTGACGGCATTGTGCTGGTGGACAAGCGTGCCATCAGTGTCTACGGCGGAAGCTTCACTCGTGGCGAAGCATATGCTGCCACACTGAACGCCTACCACAAAGAACTGGGAAGCGCTGTCAACGTGTACTCGCTGGTCGCACCCACGGCGGTTTCGTTCTATCTGCCGTCGTCCTACGCCTCCTATACCGCCAGCGAATGGGACAACATCCAGCACATCAACGAAAATCTGGACGGTGTCATCCCTGTCGATGCCTACAGCGCTCTGGAAAAGCACACGGACGAGAACATCTACGCTCGCACCGATCACCACTGGCTGCCGCTAGGGGCATTCTATGCGGCACAGGCGTTTGCGGACACGGCAGACCTCTCATTCCCGCCGCTCTCCGCTTATCAGAGAACCACCCTCTCCGGCTATCTTGGCAGCATGTACACGTTCACCAAGAGCGCTGTTCTGCGGGACAATCCGGAGGACTTCACCTATTATACGCCGAAGAATAAGTTCACAACTCAATATTATGACACGGACTTCACCAACGAGGCGGACGGCGACCTGATGATCTCGCTGGACAATGTGGAACCGGTCAGCTGGTATCTGGTGTTTATGGGCGGCGACGAGAAAATCACCCACGTCAAGACGGACTGCAACAATGCCCGCACGCTGGTCATCGTCAAGGACAGCTACGGCAACGCCCTTGTTCCCTATCTCACCCAGTCTTTTGAGGACATCTACGTCATCGACATGCGCTATTTTGACATCAATGCCGTTTCCTTTATGAAACAGGTCGGCGCAACCGATGTGCTGTTCGCCATGAATACGTTCAGCGCCACCGGTGCAAACAGCGAGTGTCTGGAAACCATTCGCACACAATGAGGAGCATATTTCCATGAAAGAACTAGAATATCCCTTTGACAGCAGCTTTCTGCTGAAAAACCGCCGCAAGATCCGCAGGGCACTTCTGGCCGACGGCACGCCGCGCATGGAAAAGCGCATTGCCATTCTGGGCGGTTCTACCACCAATGACATTGCCTCCATGCTGGAACTGTTCCTGCTTCAGGAGGGCATTGCCCCCGTCTTTTACCAGTCGGAGTACGCCCAGTACTGGCAGGACGCCATGTTCGACAATCCGGAACTGCTGGAATTTCACCCCGACTTGATTTTCATTCACACCACCGTACGCAACATCACCGAAGCGCCCCTGCCGCTCTCCGCAGCGCCGGAAGAGGCGGAGGCTGCGCTGGAACGGCAGATGGCGCACTTCACCCAGATGTGGGAACATCTGGAGCAGACCTATCATTGTCCCATTCTGCAAAACAACTTCGAATTTCCCGCCTACCGGCTGATGGGAAACCGGGAGGCCTGGGACTGCCATGGCATGGTCTGGTTCGTCAACGAGCTGAACCACCGGTTTGCCCAGTATGCCGCCTCGCACACGGACTTCTATCTCCATGATATTCAGTATCTCTCCGCCTGCTACGGACTGGACGCATGGCAGGATTCCACGTACTGGTATCTGTATAAGTATGCTCTGGCGCTTCCGGCAATTCCGGAGTTCGCCTACAGCCTGACCCGCATCATCCGCTCCATCTATGGCAAAAACAAAAAGGTGCTGGCGCTGGATCTGGACAACACCCTGTGGGGCGGTGTCATCGGTGACGACGGACAGGAGGGCATTGAGATTGGACAGGAAACTGCTACAGCAGAGGCGTACACCGAGGTGCAGGAGTACTGCAAGGCGCACAAGCAGCTGGGCGTGCTTCTCACCATCTGCTCCAAAAATGAACCGGAAAATGCCCTGCTGGGACTGGCGCACCCGGACTCTGTGCTGCACGCCGATGACTTCGTTTCCATTCAGGCAAACTGGGAGCCGAAGGATTTGAACCTCTGCAAAACTGCACAGGATCTCTCACTGCTTCCGGAGAGCTTCGTCTTTGTGGACGACAACCCGGCAGAACGGGAGATCGTTTCCGCACAGATTCCCGGCATTGCCGTGCCGGAATTCGACTCCCCCGCCGAGTGCATCCGCATCCTGGACCGTGCCGGTTATTTTGAAACTACAACATTCTCCGCTGCCGACGCCAAGCGCAGCGAGATGTATCAGGCAAACGCCAAGCGGGCACAGCTCCAGCAATCCTATGCCAACTACACCGAATACCTGCTGGGGCTGGAGATGATCGCAGAGATTCAGGACTTTACGCCGGTGGCACTCCCCCGCATCGTCCAGCTCACCAACAAGAGCAACCAGTTCAACCTGACCACACGCCGTTACACCCAGAGCGAAATGGAACAGGTGGCGGAAAGTCCTAATTACATCCGGCTCTACGGCAGACTGCGGGACAAGTTCGGCGACAATGGCATTGTGTCCGTCGTCATCGGCGAGATCTCCGGCGATGCCCTGCACATCGACCTGTGGCTCATGAGCTGCCGTGTTCTGAAGCGGGACATGGAGCTTGCCATGCTGGACGAACTGGTGGAACAGTGCCGGACACGTGGGATTCGCACCATCTATGGCTACTACTACCAGACGGAAAAAAACGCCATGGTGCGGGAGCTATTCGGCACCTTTGGTTTCACCAAAACCGAACAATTCGAAAACGGCGACAGCACATGGATGCTGCCGGTTGCCTCCTATGAAAAACGCAACCACGTCATTCAAATCGAAAAGAGAAAGGAAACCACGGAAAAATGACACACGAAGAAGTTATGGCAAAACTCAACGAGATCTTTCGGGACGTGTTTGATGACGACAGCATCACCGTCACCGAAACTACCACCGCCAACGACATCAAGGCGTGGGACAGTCTGGAACACATCAACCTCATTGAGGCAGTGGAATCGGAATTCAACATGCAGTTCCAGATGCGTGAGGTATCCGGCATGAAAAATGTGGGCGAGATGGCAGACATTGTGACTGCTCGTGCTTCCGAGCCGAAGCCGAAAAAGAAAAAACGTGGCTGGTTCCGCTGAGCCATTACACACAGATAACGAACAAAGACCGTCCCCTGCTTGTCAACAGGGAACGGTCTTTTTTCTGTCATTCACAATTCCGTCAGATGTATTGCGCTTTAGAGTCTGTTCAGTATTTTTTCGTGCGGATTTTCGAGCGTGATTTTGTCGGTGGCAAGGAAAAAATCCGCAGGCATACTGTCGTATGGCAAGGACTTTTGACGCAGTCAACGGCAAAATCTGCCGAAAAGACGTGTGAAAAAGATACCGAACAGGCTCTTAGTCATCATTCTCCATGCACTTCTTGTATGCGCCCTCCGGATCGTCCGAGTAGCCCAGCATCATGGCGATCAGTCCGTCTGCATACTTGTCCAGCATTGCCAGCGAGAGCAGTACAATGTGGTCGAAGTAGTCGTAATCCAGATCGGCACCCTCCGGCACGATGGAGCTGTACTTGAATACTACCTCACCGTCATCCAGATCGAACTCGAAGTTGCCGTAGCGCATGCCATCGTTTACGTAGGCGAGGAACAGAGCCAGATTTCCAAAATTCTTCTTCTTGGCATTGATTCCTCTCACCTTCGTATAGATCGTGAAACCGTTGTCGTGCACCAGTGCAAACAGTCTTGCGCTGGAGATTGCGCAATCGTCGCCCATGCTATAGTTTGCCGACAGCGTGCCACGCTCCTCGTCAAACTCATAGTGTGCGTTGTCATCCTCGAAGTACTGTACCATCTGCGAAGCAATTTCTGTTGAATAAGACATATCTGCCCATCCTCCTTGTAGTGATCGTATTTTTTTGCGTTTGTGACGAAACCACATCTCTGTGTTCCATCTGTTGGAATTATACCATATTCGCCAAAAATAGTCAAGTGCGAAATCTGGTTTTTATTCGCTTTTCTTCCTATTTTTTTGAACTAAACAGATTTTTGCGCCGTCTGCATGAAATATACACCAAATACACATACTATATTCAAAAGCACCCTGTGTAAAAGCACTTGACAAATACCCTATAGGGGTATATAATAGACGAAGAGGCAGCGGTGATTTCGTCTGCCGAATATTCCGAAAAAAGGAGGAACGCAACATGGAACACGAAGAGGGATGTCCCTGCTGTCATAAGACAAAGGAACGCACCGAAGAGGAATACACCAAGCTGATTCACCGCCTCAACCGCATCGAGGGGCAGATTCGCGGCATTCGCGGCATGGTGGAACGCAGCGCATACTGCCCGGATATTCTGGTACAGGTCGCAGCTGTCAATGCAGCGCTGAACGCCTTCAATAAAGAGCTGCTCGCCAACCACATCCGCACCTGTGTGGCAGATGATATCCGTGCCGGAAAGGACGAAGTGATCGATGAGCTGGTGCGAACGCTTCAAAAATTGATGAAGTAAAAGGAGAGATGTTTTGTGGAACAGTATACAGTAACCGGAATGAGCTGTGCTGCATGCAGTAACCGTGTGGAAAAAGCGGTGTCGAAAGTGGAGGGCGTCACTTCCTGCTCTGTCAGCCTGCTCACCAATTCCATGGGTGTGGAGGGCACCGCCCCACCGCAGGCGGTCATTGATGCCGTCAAGGCTGCAGGATACGGCGCCTCCCTGCAAAACGGCAGCGACAGCGGAAAGCAGCAGCGTGCCGACGCAGATGCATTGGAGGATCATGAAACGCCGGTGCTCCGAAAGCGCCTGATCGCCTCTCTGGTTTTTCTGATCGTTCTCATGTACTTCTCCATGGGACACATGATGTGGAACTGGCCGCTTCCGTCCATCTTAGAGGGAAACCATGTGGCAATGGGACTGATTCAGCTGCTCCTGACGGCTGCGGTCATGGTCATCAACCAGAAGTTTTTCATCAGCGGATTCCGTGGTCTACTCCACCGTGCCCCGAACATGGACACACTGGTGGCGCTCGGCTCCGGTGTATCGTTCCTGTACAGCACCTGTGCGCTGTTCGCCATGACGGATGCCCAGGTCAAGGGCGATGCTGACGCCGTCATGCACTACATGCACGAGTTCTACTTTGAATCTGCTGCCATGATTTTGACGCTGATTACCGTGGGCAAAATGCTGGAAACCCGTGCCAAGGGCAAAACCACCAATGCGCTGAAAAGTCTGATGAAGCTTGCCCCCAAAACAGCAGTGCTGCTGCGGAACGGCAAGGAGATCACAGTTCCCATTGAACAGGTCAGGAAAGGCGACCAGTTTGTCGTACGTGCCGGCGAAAACATTCCGGTGGACGGCGTCATTCTGGAGGGTGCCGGCGCCGTGGACGAGTCGGCGCTGACCGGCGAGAGCATTCCGGTGGACAAATCCGAGGGCGATACGGTTTCCGCCGCCACCATCAGCCAGTCCGGTTTTCTGCGCTGTGAGGCGACCCGTGTGGGCGAGGACACCACCCTCTCCCAGATCATCCGTATGGTCAGCGATGCTGCTGCCACCAAAGCCCCCATTGCCAAGATCGCCGACAGGGTTTCCGGCGTTTTTGTGCCCATTGTCATTGGTATCGCTCTAATTACCATGATCGTCTGGCTGCTGACAGGGCAGACTGTGGGATATGCGCTGGCACGCAGCATCTCGGTACTGGTTATCAGCTGTCCCTGCGCCCTCGGTCTGGCGACTCCTGTTGCCATTATGGTTGCCAACGGCGTTGGCGCCAAACATGAGATTCTCTTCAAGACGGCGGAGTCGCTGGAGGAAACCGGCAAGGTACAGATGATCGCACTGGACAAGACCGGCACCATTACACAGGGCACCCCGAAGGTCACCGACCTCCTACCGGCAAACGGCACAACCGAGGAACAGCTTCTTGCGCTGGCGTATGCATTGGAGCGAAAGAGCGAGCATCCGCTGGCAAAGGCAATCCTGCAAAAAGCAGAGGAAGCGCAGCTTCCTGCGGAGGAAGTACAGGAATTTCAGGTGCATGCCGGACACGGACTGTCTGCCGTACAAAACGGCGCAGCACTCTACGGCGGAAATCTCGCTTTCATTCAGTCCTACGCTGCGGTTTCTCCGGAGATGGAACAGGCTGCGGAACAGCTCTCCGAGGACGGAAAAACCCCGCTCTTCTTCTGTCGGGACGGTGTGTTCTCCGGCATCATCGCTGTTGCAGATGTCATCAAGGCGGATAGTCCGCAGGCAGTTCGGGAACTGCAAAATATGGGAATCCATGTGGTTATGCTCACCGGCGACAATACCCGCACTGCCAACGCCATCGGCAAGCAGGTGGGCGTGGATACCGTCATCGCCGGCGTGCTGCCGGACGGCAAGGAAGCCGTCATCCGCAAACTGAAACAGCAGGGCAAGGTGGCAATGGTCGGTGACGGCATCAACGACGCACCGGCTCTGACACAGGCGGACATTGGCATCGCCATCGGTGCCGGAACAGACATCGCCATTGAAGCTGCGGACGTGGTGCTGATGAAGAGCCGGCTCTCCGACGTTCCGGCAGCCATCCGGCTCAGCCGTGCCTGCCTGCGGAATATCCACGAGAACCTGTTCTGGGCGTTTCTCTACAACGTCATCGGCATTCCGCTGGCAGCCGGTGTCTGGATTCCGCTGTTCGGCTGGCAGCTGAACCCCATGTTCGGCGCAGCTGCCATGAGCCTGTCCAGCTTCTGTGTGGTAACCAATGCCCTTCGGCTGAATTGGTTCCGGCTGCACCGCACAGACCGTGACAAGAAACTCAAATTCCACATGCAGCCGATTTTCACACAGGAGGATTCTACCATGAAACTGACACTCAATATCAAAGGTATGATGTGCGGTCACTGCGAGGCAACCGTCAAGAAATGTCTGGAGGCATTTCCGGAAGTGGAACAGGCAGAGGTCAGCCACGAGGCTGGCACCGCCGTTGTGTCCCTGAATCAGGAGATCGACTCCGCCAAGCTGAAAGAAGCCGTGGAGAAGCAAGGCTACAAAGTGACCGGTGAAATCCTAGGCTAAAATTGTCCCGCAGGCAATGCGTGCGCCGGCATTTCCGGCAGGCTGGGTGCGGTAGTCATCCGGATCAGCGTGAATGATGACCGTCTTTCCCACCGCCTGTGCCGGAGAAAACCGGTTGGTATACACGGCAAACCACGCATAGCCGTCATTGCTCAGCAGCGCCGGAAGATCGCCGGTGTGCTGCGGATGTTCGGCCGGCTGGAGTTCCCAGTGACCGCCGGCATCGGCAAATGCATCCTGTGCCGTTTCGGTACAGGACGCACCGCTGTGGATGTGCATGGCGAATATGCCGTGCGCCGACGGAAGCTGATACAGCTCCGCCACCACCAGCGAACCGCCACAGGCACGGTAAAAGGAAACTGTGCCGTGAATCTCCGGATGCTGCGGTGACCCGTGCATCATTGCCATGCTACATGGATTTCCCAGAAGAATTTTTCGATTGACTGCGTGCAAAAATACTCCCCCTTTCCGGTATCTCTGCATTCTATGCGGAGGATTCCCGAAATGTGCCTGTTTTCTTTCCAAGGAAAACAACCGTCAAAAGCGTGGAAAACGAACTTGACAGGGAGCGAAAAATGTGGTATACTAGCTGTAGTGAATCGAATACGTTGAAAAATGGGGTGCACCACCACGGGTGCAGCCCATTTTCTGTATTTAGGATTCCATTTTTTGGAAAAGGAGGACGCATATGCGAGTCAACGGAAAGGAAATACCGCTGAAAAAGCCCCAGACGCTGCAGGAATTTCTGCTGGAGCAGGGGTATCGGCTTGCACTCATTGCAGTGGAACACAACGATGTGATCGTTCCCAAGGCGGATTATGCTACCGTTCTGCTCAGCGACAGCGATGTCATCGAGGTCGTTTCCTTTATGGGCGGCGGATGCGAAACCGTTTGCAAAATCTGATAAGATAAGGAAAGGTGTTTGTTATGGAAACCATGGAAAAGGATACGTTGATCTTGGGCGGGAAGGAATTCCACTCCCGCTTTATTCTCGGCTCCGGCAAGTTCTCGCTTCAGCTGATTCGGGACGTGATGCAGTACGGCGGCAGTGAGATCGCCACCATTGCGCTGCGCCGTGCCAATGCGGACAGTCCGGAGAACATTCTGGACTTTCTGCCGGAACATCTGACCCTGCTCCCCAACACCTCCGGCGCAAGAAACGCTGAGGAGGCAGTGCGCATTGCACGTCTGTCACGGGAGCTGGGCTGCGGTGACTTCGTCAAGATCGAGGTCATTCCGGATGCCAAGTACCTGCTGCCGGATAATGCGGAGACCATTCGTGCCACAGAAATTCTGGCAAAGGAGGGCTTCCATGTGCTCCCCTATATGTATCCGGATCTGATCGCAGCACGCCGTCTGGCAGATGCCGGTGCTGCTGCCATCATGCCGCTGGGTGCGCCCATCGGCAGCAACAAGGGACTGCGTACCAAAGACTTCATCCAGATTCTCATCGACGAGATCGACCTGCCGGTCATTGTCGACGCCGGCATTGGTGCGCCCTCTCAGGCGTGCGAGGCGATGGAGATGGGCGCTGCTGCCGTCATGGCAAACACCGCCGTGGCAACTGCGGACAACTGTCCCATGATGGCACACGCATTCAAACTCGCCATCGAGGCTGGCCGTGCTGCATATCTGGCAAAGCTGGGACGTGTTCTGGAATCTGGCGCAGAGGCATCCAGTCCCCTCACCGGCTTCTTACAGGATTAAGGAGGGGTTCCCATGCGTAAAATTTATGATCCCATGGAATTTCAGCCGGGCATGGAACAGATCGACTCCGACATCTTCTCCCGTGTCATTCAGGCGAGAAAACAGTATCAGCCGGAGGACTACACCGCTGCACAGGTGAAAGCGGCACTGCGCAAGGAGAATCTGTCTTTCGAGGACTTTGCGGCGCTGCTCTCTCCGGCAGCCCAGCCGTTTCTGGAACAGATGGCACAGCGTGCCAAGGCAGAGCGGGAGAAGCACTTCGGCAACAACGTGCTGATTTTCACACCGCTGTACATCTCCAACTATTGCGAAAACCAGTGCGTCTACTGCGGATTCAACTGCAAGAATGCCATCACCCGCTGCAAGCTGAACGCTGAGGAAATCGAATCCGAGATGAAAAACATCGCCTCCACCGGCATGCGGGAGATTCTGCTGCTCACCGGAGAGAGCCGCAGCGTTTCCGGACCGGAGTACATCGCTGAGGCAGTACGAATCGCCAAGAAATACTTCTCCACCATCGGACTGGAAGTCTATCCCATGAACTCTGACGAGTACGCCATGCTGCGGAACTGCGGTGCCGATTTCGTCACGGTCTTTCAGGAAACCTACGATCTGGAGCGGTACGGCGAAATGCACCTCGCCGGTGCAAAGCGCTGTTTCCCCTACCGTGTCTGTGCGCAGGAGCGTGCTCTCATGGGCGGTATGCGTGGTGTCGGATTCGGCGTACTGCTGGGACTGGCGGACTTCCGAAAGGACATGTTCGCTGCCGGTGTCCACGCTGCGCTGCTGCAAAAGAAATATCCGCAGGGAGAGATGGCACTCTCTTTCCCCCGTCTGCGTCCTTATAAGAACCACGAGGAGACCAACCCCAACGATGTTCACGAGACACAGCTGCTGCAAATGATGCTGGCATGCCGAATCTTCCTGCCGTTTGCAAGCTTTACCATCTCCACACGGGAACGTGCCGGCTTCCGTGACCATGTGCTTCCGCTGGCTGCCACCAAGATTTCCGCCGGCGTCAATGTGGGAATCGGCGGACACAACGAAGAGCACAAACAGAAGGGGGACGCACAGTTCGAGATCTCTGACCCACGTTCTCTGGCGGAAATTCATCAGGCAATTCTGGATCAGGGCATGCAGCCGGTCTACACCGACTACATCAACACCAACACCTTATGAAGCTGATCTGCGTCACAAACCGCCTGCTCTGTGAGGAGGACTTTCTGCACCGCATCCGGCGCATTGCATCCAGCGGCGTGGATGCTATTCTGCTGCGGGAGAAAGATCTTCCGGAGGCAGCATACCGCCGGCTGGCACAGCAATGCCTTGAAATCTGCCGTAATACTGCCACACCGCTCTGGCTGAACACGTTTGTAGAAACTGCCGTACAGCTCCAGCTTCCCGTTCAGCTTCCCATCCCCGTTCTCAAAACACTCTCCCAAGAAACACAACATCTGCTTCCCGCCATCGGGGTATCCGTCCACTGCCCGCAGGATGCTGCGCTTGCAGCGTCCTATGGGGCAAGCTGGCTCATCGCCGGACACGTCTATCCCACTGCATGCAAGCTTGGCCTGCCGCCCCGTGGAATCCCATTTATCCGCCAAATCTGTGAAACTGTTTCCATTCCGGTCTATGCCATTGGCGGTATTACCGCCGACAAACAGAATACCCTGCGTCTGGCAGGTGCTGAGGGCTGCTGCGTGATGTCCCACTGGATGCAGTGCCCGAATCCGGAGGCAGAAATACAGAAATGGAGGAACTGCCATTGAAGCAGCACAAACACATTAACCCGTTTGCACAGGACATCATTCAACGCTATCTTCTCTTTATCATCGGATTATTTTTCAGCGCTATGGGCGTTGCCATCACCAAAAAGGGGGAGCTCGGCGTGTCGCCCATCTCCTCTGTGGCAAATGTCATGAGCATTCGCCTGCCGCAGCTGTCGCTGGGTTACTGGCTCATCATCTGGAACTGCGCCCTGATTCTGGGACAAATTCTCCTGCTGCGCCAAAAGTTCCAGTGGATACAGCTGCTGCAAGTCCCGCTGTCCTTTTTGTTCGGCTGGTTCACGGACTTCGGTGTCTGGCTGATTTCATTCTTTACTCCGACCAAATACTGGATGCAGATTTGTCTTGTCATCGCAGGCACAATTGTGCTGGGCTTCGGCATTTCCCTTGCAGTCATTGCCAACGTCATTTTAAACTCCGGCGAAGCGTTCGTCAAAGCGCTCTCCGACACCATCCACAAGGAATTCGGCAACGTCAAAGTATTTTTTGATGTCAGCTGTGTGGGAATCGCCGTTCTGCTGTCTTTCCTGTTTTTCCACAAGCTGGTGGGCACCAGAGAGGGCACGATTTTCGCCGCACTCTGTACCGGATTCGTGGTCAAGTTTTTCAACCGCTTGCTGAAAAAACCGCTGGAAACATTTCTGGTGAAATCCATTGAGCCGGATATGAAAAAATAAAACACAACAGCACCTGCCTCGGAAGCTCCGAAACAGGTGCTGTTTTTTGTTATGCGTTTTCCGTGGAGGAATCCTCCGCTTGTTCCGCTTTCAATTCCTCGGTATATGCGTCGATAAGCGCAATGGCGTGCTCCGTTTCTCCGCACTCCAGCAGAATCTTCAGGGAATCCAGCATAAACTGCACGTTCTTGTCGTCCATTTAAGCGTGCACCTCAGCCGGCGGTACGTTCTCGATTTCGTTGCCCTGTGCATCGTAGAACTTCGGCCGTGCCGTTCCATTGACGCAGTCCGCATCGACCACGATTTTCTTGACGTGTTCCACTGACGGTGTGGTATACATGGTGTCCATGAGGGTTGCCTCCATGATGGAGCGCAGACCACGGGCACCTGTCTTTCTGGCGATTGCCTCCTTTGCCACTGCAGTGAGGGCATCCGGTGTCATCTCCAGTTCGATCTCGTCGAAGTCGAACAGCTTCTGATACTGCTTGACCAGCGCATTCTTCGGTTCAGTCAGAATCCGAATCAGCGCCTCCTCGTCCAGATCGTCCAGCGTTGTGATAACCGGCAGTCTGCCCACCAGCTCCGGAACCAGTCCGAACTTGACCAGATCCTGCGGTGTCACCTGACGGAAAATATTGACCAAATCCTTCTTCTGCTGTGCGATAGGCGCATCAAAGCCCAGCGATGCCGGCGCCATGCGCTTCTGGATCAGCTTTTCCAAGCCATCAAACGCACCGCCGCAGATGAACAGGATGTTATGGGTATCCACATGGATAAATTCCTGATTCGGATGCTTTCTGCCGCCCTGCGGAGGTACGTTGGAAACAGTACCCTCGATGATCTTCAGCAGTGCCTGCTGCACGCCCTCACCGCTGACATCTCTGGTCAGGGAGACGTTCTCCGACTTTCGGGAGATCTTGTCAATCTCATCGATGTAGATAATGCCACGCTCAGCGGCTTCCACATCGAAATCCGCTGCCTGAAGCAGACGCTGAAGCACGTTCTCCACATCGTCGCCCACATAACCAGCCTCTGTGATGGTTGTTGCATCGGCAATGGCAAAAGGCACATCCAGAATCTTCGCCAGTGTCTGTGCCAGATAGGTTTTCCCCACACCGGTGGGACCCAGCAGCAGCACGTTGCTCTTTTGCAGCTCTACCTCACGTGCATCCTTCTCCTTCGACTGATTCAGGATACGCTTATAGTGGTTGTACACGGATACGGACAGGGTGATTTTTGCCATATCCTGTCCCACCACATACTCGTCCAGAATCTTCTTGATCTCCGCCGGCTTCAGCAGGTGGATCTCTTCCGATGCGCCGGACTTCTCTTTCTTTTTCTTTGCGGCAGCATCTGCCGGATTGACGGGACCATAGAGCATCTCATAGCAATAGGTCACGCACTCGCTGCAAATGTTAACACCTGCCGCAGAGATCATTCCCTCCACCAGATGATCCGGTTTCCCGCAGAAATTACAGCGTTTTTCCTTTTTTTCGTCCATTTTGCACCCCTTTTTACCGATGTGCGATTACCTTATCAATGAGGCCATATTCCTTTGCCTCTGCTGCGTACATATAGTTATCACGCTCGGTATCACGCTCGATGACTTCCAGCGGCTTGCCGGTATTGGCAGCCAGAATCTCGTTCATCTTGCTGCGGACACGAACCAGATGGTCAGAAGCAATCTTGATGTCAGTGCACTGGCCAGACAGTCCGCCGGAAATCAGCGGCTGGTGAATCATAATCTCGCTGTTGGGCAAAGCGATACGCTTGCCTTTAGCACCGGAGGACAGCAGGAATGCACCCATGGAAGCTGCCATACCAATGCA
>NZ_FR898023.1:42642-50838 GCF_000437175.1 Ruminococcus sp. CAG:330
CTGCCATACCAATGCAGATCGTGGAAACGTCGCACTTGATATACTGCATGGTATCATAAATTGCCATGCCGGCTGTGATAGAACCGCCAGGGCTGTTAATGTACAGGGAGATGTCCTTCTCATTGTCCTGTCCTTCCAGATACAGCAGCTGCGCCACAACCAGACTTGCGGTAGCATCATTTACCTGATCCGACAGCATGATGATACGGTCATTGAGCAAACGGGAAAAGATGTCGTAAGAACGCTCGCCACGGCTGGTCTGTTCCACAACGTAAGGTACTAAACTACTCATGTTCCTCTTCCTTTCTGAAAAAAGCGGTTTCTCTCTCATAATTCTGCAAAATCCGAAAATCCTACAGATACCACAGAGGGCGAACTAAACCGTTCGCCCGTCTGTTTCTTTCTTTGAAAAATGCTGTCAATCGGGGGAGAACTTATTCAGCCTCTACCGGTGCAGCTTCCTCAGCAGCAGCTTCTGCCGGTGCTTCTTCCTCAGCCTCGGTTGCAACTGCAGCTTCCTTGACGATATCCAGAGCCTTGGTTACCAGCATATCGGTACGCAGATCTTCAGTATAGATCCGGCGCTTTACATCGTCTACAGTCAGATTGTTCTCATCTGCCAGCTTCTTGATTTCTTCTTCCAGCTCTTCGTCGGTTACCTTCAGACCTTCCAGCTCAGCGATCTTCTCCAGAGCCAGACGCAGCTTTACTTCGCCCTCTGCACGATCCAGGTAAGTGGCCTTCAGGGAATCCTGATCCATGCCGGTGTACTGGAGGTACAGTTCCATGGAAACGCCCTGCTGCTTCAGCTGGTTTGCAAACTGGTTCATCAGGCTGTTTGCACGCTGCTCGAACATGCAGTGCGGGATCGGATCCTCAACCTTATCAATGAGCTTTTCGATCACAGTGTTCTCGAAGGAGCGGGTTGCAGACTCTGCTGCGCTCTTTTCCAGATTCTTGCGGATCTCAGCCTTCAGCTCGTCCACGGTATCTACCTCAGCAGAAGCTTCCTTTGCGAAGTCGTCGTTCAGCTCCGGCAGCTCTTCTCTGGAAATGCTGTTGATCTTGCACTTGAAAACAGCTTCCTTGCCTGCATAGTCTTCCATCTGGTAATCTTCCGGAAAGCTTACGGTAACGTCGAAGTCCTCGCCGATCTTGTGGCCGGCAACCTGCTCCTCAAAGCCCGGAATGAACTGGCCGCTGCCCAGCTTCAGCTGGTAGTTTTCGCCCTTACCGCCCTCGAAAGCTTCGTCACCGAAGAAGCCCTCGAAGTCCAGATTTACTTCATCGCCCATCTCAGCAGCACGATCTTCTACAGAAACCATGCGTGCGTTGCGCTGGCGCAGCATCTGAATCTGCTGGTCAACGTCCTCATCGGTAACTTCTTTTTCAGCACGGGGAGCCTCAATGCCCTTATAATCGGTGATGTTGATCTCCGGCTTGGTAACGCAGACTACCTTCAGGGAAACGCCGTTCTCACGGTCAGCAGAGGTAACTTCTACCTTCGGGGTATCGACAACTTCCAGACCTGCTTCGATAATCACTGCCGGCAGCTCAAAGTTCAGAGCAGCGTTGATGGCATCTTCATAGAATACGTTCTCACCGTAAGTGCGCTCGCACAGCTTCCGCGGCACCTTGCCCTTCCGGAAACCCGGCATGGAGATGTTCTTCTTCTGACGCTGGTAAGCAGCTTCCAGAGCCTTTTCAAAGCTTTCTGCATCGATTTCCACAACCAGTTCGGTCATGTTTACATCTGTTTTCGTTGACGATTTCAAATTCATAGCTGATGTCCTCCAATATGATATCTTCTCTGTATATCAGTCAAAATGATATTGCTGTACAGGATTTTTTCATGCACACTGCTCTATTATAGCATATCTGTGCAATTTTGACCAGCGAAAATTTACACTTCTACATTTCCCACAAATCAAAGAACCAATTCAGGGATAAATTGTAAATAATCACTAGAAATCAGGCGC
Organism: Ruminococcus sp. CAG:330; assembly: GCF_000437175.1. Classification (NCBI taxonomy): domain Bacteria; kingdom Bacillati; phylum Bacillota; class Clostridia; order Eubacteriales; family Oscillospiraceae; genus Ruminococcus; species Ruminococcus sp. CAG:330. The sequence goes on from NZ_FR898023.1 coordinate 44,622, forward strand.
ATTTCCGTCTCTTCATAGCGTCCTTGAAACGCAAAGTGATGTCCTTTTCCATGTACGTGCCCGTAGTAGCACTTTTGAATGTGATACTGGTGCAGTACTTCTAATATCTCATAGTTCATTGACGAACCGTAGATCGGCGGATAGTGCAGAAAAACGATCGGTTCCAGCCCAGCCTTTACTGCCGACTGAATGGAAACCGCAAGACGCTGTACCTCCCGTGCCAGAATCTTGGCATCCGCTGCCTCACCCTGCATGCTCACCCATCCGCGAGTGCCACAGATGCCATACTGTTCAAAGGCATAGTGGTTGTTGTGAAGGATGTGGAGAGAGTCGAAGCCGTGGGCGGTGAAGAAGTCTTCCATTTTCTTTTTCGAAGTCCACCAGTAGTCATGATTTCCCTTCAGCAGGATTTTTTTACCGGGCAGCTTGTGCACGAAAGCAAAGTCTGCCTCTGCCTGCTGCAGGTTCATGCCCCACGAAAAATCTCCGGCCAGAACCACAGTATCCTCCGGTGCGATCAAACGCAGCCAATTCTCCTCCAACAGCTGCTGATAGTTCTTCCAGCCGCCAAAGATGTCCATCGGTTTCTCCGGAACGCCAAATGACAAGTGCAGATCTCCAATGGTAAATAAACGCATGTTCACCCCATTCAGGACAGGTGCAGTTCCTGCAGCACAAACTGCTGCATTTCAGTCTTGTCGATACTGCCCTCAAAACGGCGGGGCTTGGTTTTTAGTGCTGCCAGAGATGCCGGAATGTCCAGACCGGACGCCTCGTGGAGGATCTCCACCATGTCGTATTCATCCGTTGCCTCAGCCGGCTTCTTGCCCAGTGCATCCAGTACGCTGGCGCTGAACTTGAACGGGCTTGCGGTGGAAGCGATCAGAGTTTTGGTGGTGTCGCCAGTCTCCTTGCGGTAGTCCTCGTAGACCTTGACAGCAACTGCGGTATGGGTATCGCAGGTATAGCCGTACTTCTGGTAGATCTCTGCGATGGTTGCCTTGGTGGCTGCATCGTCGCAGAAGCCGCCGTAGAACAGCTCACTCATCTTTGCCTTGACCGCATCGGTCACCTCATAGCGTCCGCTCTCAGCCAGTGCCGTGAACCACTCCCGAACCTGTGCATCGTCCTCGCCGGTCAGCAGGTACAGCAGACGCTCCAGATTGCTGGAGATCAGGATGTCCATGGACGGCGAAGTGGTAGCATAGAACTGACGGTTCCGGTCGTAAACGCCGGTGCGGATGAAGTCTGTAAGCACCTTGTTGATGTTGGAGGCACAAATCAGCTTGCCGATGGGCACACCCATCTGCTTTGCATAGTAAGCAGCCAGAATGTTGCCGAAGTTACCGGTGGGAACTACCACGTTCAGCTTGTCGCCATAGGCAATCTCGCCGGACTCTGCCAGAGAGACATAAGAGGAAACGTAGTAGACGATCTGCGGTACCAGACGGCCCCAGTTGATGGAGTTTGCGCTGGAGAAGGTCATATTGCCGTTGTCCAGTGCGTTGAGTACCTCGTGATCGGTAAAGATCTTCTTGACACCACTCTGGCAATCGTCAAAGTTGCCCTTTACGGCGCAAACTGTGACATTCTTGCCTTCCTGTGTCACCATCTGGCGCTTCTGCATATCACTGACGCCCTCTTCCGGATAGAAGACCATGATCTCTGTGCCCGGAACATCCTTGAAGCCCTCCAGAGCAGCCTTACCGGTATCGCCGGAGGTTGCAACCAGAATGACTACCTTCTTGTCCATATGCAGCTTCTTCACGGCAGTGGTCAGGAAATACGGCAGGATCTGGAGCGCCATATCCTTGAAAGCACAGGTCGGGCCGTGCCACAGTTCCAGCATATAAGTGCCCTCGAACAGGTGTGCGATCTCTGCAATATTTTCTGTTTCAAAATTCTTGGTGGAATACGCACTCTCGGTGCAGTAAACCAGTTCTGCCTCTGTAAAATCTGTCAGATACTTGGAGAACACATAAGCTGCACGCTGTGCATACGTTTTTCCGGCGAGCGACTTCAGCTCATCCATGGAAAGTGCCGGAATGGACTCCGGAACGAACAGGCCGCCCTCTTCTGAAATTCCCTTTGCAATTGCAGCTGCGCTTTCTACACGAATGCTGCTGTTTCTGGTGCTCTTGTAAAACACTGTAACCACCCTTTTCTACGGCAGATTTCTGCCTAAAATATAAAATCACTGCCCGTCGTATCAAAAGCGTTTTCCAGATATTCCACCTGCTGCACCTGCGTTCCCTGCATCAGAACACAGGCAACATCGAAGCGTGGCTGACGTGGATTGGCATGTTCCGCACACCACATGGCAGCCGTCTGGATCAAACGAGCCTGCTTCTTTTTTGTCACCGCCTCAAATCCGGAGACCATGCTGCCGGGCCGGCGGGGCTTTACTTCTACGAGACCATGCTGCCGGGCCGGCGGGTCTTTACTTCTACGAATGCCAGATACTCCGCATTTTGTGCGATGATGTCGACTTCCCCGCCACGGATACAAAAGTTGCGCTGCAGGATCTCATAGCCATTGGCCTCCAGATACTGGCAGACTACCGTTTCTCCCCGACGGCCGATCTCAGTTGTCTTCATGGCGGAGTTTCCGCAAAAAGCTGGGGCGATGCGCCGGACAGACGCCGTACTGCAAAATTGCCGCACAGTGCGCCTTGGTGCCGTAGCCCTTATGCTTGGCAAAGCCATACACAGGATACTGCTTATCCAGTTCCCGCATGGCACGGTCACGGGAGACCTTTGCCAGAATCGATGCGGCTGCAATCGCTGCCGAAGCGGCATCACCCTTGACCACTGTCTGCGCCGGAAATTCCAGCTTGGGAAGACGGTTGCCATCAATGAGCACCAGCGCCGGTGTCTGCGACAGTCCTGCCACAGCACGCTGCATTGCCAGCATGGTTGCGCCCAAAATGTTATAGGTTTCGATCTCCGCCACCGTTGCGGTTGCCACGCAGTACGCCAGACAGGAGTCCCGCACCACATCAAAGAGCGCCTCCCGCTTTTTCTCACTCAGTTTCTTGCTATCGTTGAGTCCCTCGATCATCGGCTTTGCCGGATCCAGAATCGCGGCAGCTGCGTACACATCACCGGCGAGCGGCCCGCGGCCGGCTTCATCCACACCGCACAGAAAACCGCCGGACGGCATTTGTTCCCTGTCCCACGCATAAAGCTCCGGTGTTGTTCGTTTCACGCACGTTTTCTCTGCCACGGTCATGCCTCCTCCGGAAGTTCCAGCGTGATGCGTCCCAGCTTTCCGCTGCGAAACTCGTCCAGCAGCGTAATTGCCGCACGTTCCAGATTGACTTCTCCGCCGGAGATCAGCATGCCACGTTTTCTACCCAGCAGTTCCAGCATGGCGTAGCCGTCCTCTGCGACCTCGTCCAGTCCGGTCATCTTGTACCGCTGTTCCAGCACCTGCGGATACGCTTTCGCCAGATAGCACAGCAGCAGCCCTGCCAGTGCCTCCAGATCCATGATATCATCGTTGATGGCGCCGGTAAACGCCAGCCGTCTCGCCACAGTCTGATCCTCGAAGTTCGGCCAGAGCACACCGGGCATATCCAGCAGTTCCATCTGGTTGCCGATCTTCACCCACTGTTTGGTGCGGGTCACGCCGGGGCGATCCTCCACCTTGGCACGTTTGGACTGCGCCATACGGTTGATGAACGAGGACTTGCCCACGTTGGGGATTCCCACCACCATGAGCCGAATCGGTGCGCCGCTCATGCCGTGCGCCTGCCGTTTTTCCAGCAGTTCCCGCAGAAGCTGCTGGCGCACTGCCGGTGCAAATCCGGAGATTCCCTTTCCGCTTCGGCAGTCCACCGCCAGCGTCACACGGTTTTCCTTGCGGTACGCCTGAATCCAGCGGGATGTTGCCGCCGGATCTGCCATGTCCGCCTTATTCAGCAGCAGCAGACGGGGCTTTGTCCCCACCATGCGATCCATTTCCGGATTGCGGCTGCTTCGGGGAATTCGTGCATCCAGAATTTCCACCACGGCATCCACCAGCGACAAATTGGCAGCGATCATGCGCCGTGTCTTGGTCATATGCCCGGGAAACCACTGGATGTTCTGCATTAGCTCTTCCGCCATACACCCTCCATGTTGCACGGAGTCTGTTTCGACTCAGTTTTTCGGATAATTGTCGTAGATTCCGCCGAAATCGCTCAGCGAAATCCGGAACACTGCCTTTCCCAGAACTGCATCATCCGGCACGAATCCTACAAATGTGGAACGGCTGTCCGTGGAGTTCTGGCGATTGTCGCCCATGACGAAATAGTACCCCTCCGGCACTGTGACCGGATAGGAGAATGCGCCCTCGTCAATGATGGTGGCGTTGTTGATATAAGGTTCATCCAGAACCTCGCCGTCCACCGTTACATCACCGGTGTTGAAATCGATGCCGATGGTCTGACCGCCTACAGCAATCACACGCTTGATGAGGCGCTTGTCCTTGGACAGACCGGCACCCTTCTGAAGATCGCCCTCCGAATCATAGGTATAAGAGGAGTCGTTGTTCACGATCACAATATCGCCCTGCTTCGGTGTGTAGAAAAAATCGGTCATCAGCAGACGGTCGCCGTTGTGCAGCGTTGCCTCCATGGAACTGCCGTCCACAGTCACCGGTCGGATGACATAGGCAAACAGCATCACGACGACAAATACCGATACCAGAACGGTTTCCAGCATATCGGCAATATCCCGCAGCGTTTCGTTCTTTTTCTTCGCTTTCGGATCCTGCATCTCCGGCATTTTCTCCTCCGGTTCAGTTCCCATAGTGTTGAATTGCTGCTGTTCCATGATATCGCTCTCCATTTCCTTGGAAGGCAGCCTGCGCAGTACATTTTCCGCAGCAGACTGCTTTTCCGCCGGGATTTCCCCGGCTTCCGATGCATCCCGACAAAGTCGAGATAATAAAAAAAGGACAATACTGTCCCTTTTTTACTGCCGCCAGACAGGCGTGATGGAGCAAAAACAACTTCCACCGTCTGTCTTTGCCTTGTGCAATTTCGAAATTCACGAGGCGCAGCGTGTTCAATCCCACGAATCGCCTTTTTCTTAGCGAATCTGCTCCTTGACCTTTGCAGCCTTACCAACTCTGTCACGCAGGTAGTACAGCTTTGCTCTGCGAACCTTACCCTTGCGGACAACCTCTACACGGTCAACAACCGGAGAGTGCAGCGGGAATACACGCTCGATACCGCAACCGTGTGCAACACGACGAACGGTAAAGGTCTCGCTGATGCCGCCGTGCTTCTTGGCGATTACAGTGCCCTCGAACAGCTGGATACGGCTCTTGTCGCCTTCCTTGATCTTTACGTATACCTTTACAGTATCACCTACTGCAAACTGCGGTACTTCCTGCTTCATGCTAGCGTCGCTGATTGTCTTCAATGCATCCATTCTATGTTCCTCCTAAAAATTTTCGAACCTTCATAAACGGGTTTTCCGTGCGCTGTTTCAGCATTGCAGGGCGGGAAAACGAACTGCCGCATCATTTTTCCGGTGCGTCAAAGTTGCGCAGCCAGCGGCACACGTCAGCGGATGATCCGATTTAATGTCATATGGAGCGGTTCGGACGTTTTCCGTTCCCCCTCCGGCATTAACCTCACGCCAAAGGGCGCGGATTTTCAAATGCTTTTATATCATACCACACTTCCGAAAAAAATGCAAGTGTTTTTTCAAAAAAATTTTGTTTTTTCTGCGGTGAGCAGTGCAGTGCGGCAAATTCTCGGTGTCCGGAGGGGAATCTGTACAAAATCCTCCAGCGCATGCAGCAAAAGCATGGGATTCAGGCTACTGCTGCTTCCGGAGGGCAGGCACAGGTGCAGCACCAGCTGCTGCGACTCCGGAACTGCCTCAGCCTGTTCTATCATGGGCTTCAAATCCACCTCACGCATGCCCTTTTTGCTGCGCTTCTGCACCAGAATTTCCGGCTGCGCCAGAAATGCGTCAAACTGCTTTGCCAGCGCTTCCGGTTCTCCGCAGGGCAGCTCTACTGTATATGTAGCATAAGCGAGTTCCCGAAAGGTGTGCTGCGGAGCGCCCGCCTCCAGAATGCGGATGTCCGGCGGGAGCGCCGCATTCAAGCGGGACAGCACCTCTTCCGGCGGCACCGGTTCAGACAGACTCAGCTCCATGACCTCTGCTGTGCTGGTGAAGCCCAGCGGCAGTGTGGCGGCGAAAGAGGTCTGCATGTG
>NZ_FR898023.1:50857-52999 GCF_000437175.1 Ruminococcus sp. CAG:330
CATGTGCGGATGGAATCCGGCGGAATAGGCTGCCGGCAGTCCGGCACGGCATACGGCACGCTGGAAACAGCGGATCAAATCCAGATGCGAGATGTATTTGGCTCTGCCCAGCTTGGCAAAGCGAACCCGAACACTGATGTTATTCAAAAGCAATTCCTCCCCAGTTTCCGATTGATACCGCATCCGGCACAGGCGCTGCGGCAGTGCGGTGTGGTCTTTGCATCGTGCGCTTTCTGATTTTCCCGCACAAAAAAGGCACGGTCCACCAGATAGTCCAGATGATCCCACGGGAACACCTCGTCATAGGCTCTGATGCGGTTGGCATAGAACGCCGGATCCAGACCGCACTCCGACATCGCCTGTTCCCAAATCTCATAGTGGAAGCACTCGCTCCAGCTGTCGAACTTGCTGCCGCTGCGCCATGCCTTTTCGATGACAGCGCTCAGCCGTCTGTCCCCTCTCGCCAGAACCGCCTCCAGACGGCTGATCTCGTAGGTGTGCCAGCTGACCTTGATTTTCTTCCGATGCCGCGGCTGGATGCAGGAGAGCAGATGTTCCTGCCGTTTCAGCAGCTCCTCCTGTTCCACCTGCGGTTCAAACTGGAACGGCGTGAACGGCTTCGGCACAAAGGTGGCGCAGCTGATGGAGATCTGCACCATTTTTCCCTTGGGGCGGTTCGGTGTTTCAAAAAAGCAGTCGATGATCTTCTCTGCCAGCCGGACAATTCCGGCGACATCGTCCAGCGTTTCCGTGGGAAGTCCCATCATAAAATACAGCTTGACGTTGGTGTATCCGCCGGCAAAAGCAATGGACGCTGTGCGGAGCATCTCCTCCTCGGTGACATTCTTGTTGATGACATCCCGCAGACGCTGTGTTCCCGCCTCCGGCGCAAAAGTCAGGCTGCTCTTCCGCACGCTCTGAATCTGTTCCATCAGCTCCTTGGAAAAGTTGTCCACCCGCAGAGAGGGCAGCGTCAGGTTGATGCGGTGGGATTCGGTGTAGGGCAGCAGCTGAGTTAGGGTTTCCTCCAGCCGGCTGTGATCGCTGGTGCTGAGGGAGGACATAGAGACCTCCTGATATCCTGTGTTGTCGCACAGGGTACGGCACTGACGGTTGATGGTTTCCGGTGACTTTTCCCGAAACGGCCGGTAGAGAAATCCCGCCTGGCAGAACCGGCAGCCGCGAATGCAGCCACGCAGCACTTCTTCTACCACACGGTCGTGCACCACCTCCATAAACGGTACGACAAACTGCCGAGGATAGAACACCTTGTCCAGATCGTCGACCACCCGCTTCTGAATGGTCGCCGGAATGCCCTCCTCCGGTGTCACGGCATCAATTGTCCCGTCCGGATGATAGGAAACCTTGTACAAAGACGGCACATAGATGCCCGGAATCTGTGCTGCCGCACGGAGAAATTCCTGACGGGTGGCGCCGGATTTCTTCATGGCGAGGTACAGGTCCATCAGCTCCAGCTCCACCTCTTCCCCCTCGCCGAGAACGAACAGATCAAAGAAATCCGCCAGCGGTTCCGGATTACAGACACACGGACCGCCTGCGATCACCATCGGTGCCAGCGCTTCGCCACGGTCTTTGGCATAGAGCGGAATCCCAGCCAAATCCAGCATGTTCAAAATGTTGGTGTAGGCAAGCTCGTATTGCAGGGTAAAGCCCACGAAATCGAACTCCTGCACCGGATCCAGACTCTCCAGCGCATACAGCGGAATCTGATGCTCCCGCATGAGCGCCTCGAAATCCGTCCACGGCGCAAAGACCCGTTCGCACCAGAAATTTTCCCGGCTGTTGATGAGGCTGTACAGGATTTTCATGCCAAGGTGGGACATGCCGATCTCATAGGTATCCGGAAAGCAAAAGGCAAACCGCACGTCCACGTTCTGAATTTCCTTGACAATGCTGCCCACTTCTCCCCCGATATACTGCGCCGGCTTCTGCACCTGCAGCAGAAGCGGTTCGATCTGCGATAATACATTCATATAGAAAAACGCTCCGTTCTCTTTGAGTCATTGTTTCTATTATAGCGGATTTTTCGAGAGAATGCAAGTATCAAAGATCATCGTGCAAAACCGAAAAGATTCTGAAAAACGCTCCCCGAAAAGGCTGCTCCAGCTGAGCGCAGCTGGC
>NZ_FR898024.1:0-7157 GCF_000437175.1 Ruminococcus sp. CAG:330
CATTCAGCACCTGCCACAGTCCGTCTTCGATTGCCTTTCTCATCTTCGGATGCCGAATGACAAAATGAATCACCGGACTTTTGTTTTTAGAGATGACCACCCGTTCGCTGTGTTTAATCCGAATCTGAATGTTTCTGAAAATGCGGGTGTGCTGTGATAAAACTGTGTAGTTCGGATTGTGTTCCGCAAATGCCATGGTCTGGTGATAATGTTCCAGATATTCGTCGTAGGTACAGCAGATCTCATGTTCGTAAAACGCTTCAGATAGAGAAAGCGCCAGCGGCATCTCTGCATATTCCTCCCGGGAAAGTGCAGGAATCCTGTCCTCTACGGAACCAGACTGGAGCGTTTGTAGAAAGTTGTCTTTCTCCCGGCGCAGTTCCTGTAAGAGCATCTGCTGTTTCTCCGCCGGAATATGATTTCGCTCCAGGATATTCTGAAACAGTTCCTCTGAAATGGTGTACAGCGGAAGTGCGGTGTACAGATTGGAAGATACGCCGTCCTTTCCGGCTTCGCCGGCGAGAAAGCGGTGGAATTCCTCCTTGGATTCTTCCGTGTAAATTTCCATTAAGGGGAGTGCTTTGGATAAAATATGATTGGTTTTGGTGCGGTAATAGGCAACTTCCTGTCTGGCGTTGGTCAGGTAGTACTTTCCGTCCTTGTGGTATCCGCTGATGCATTCTCCTGCAAGCGCCGCTGCACCCGAAACATAATTCAGATGATGATAAATGTCGGTGCCCGGATTTTTCAGATAGTACGGAGTAATCTGTCCGGTCATATAGATGGGGATCCACGCTTCCAGTCCTAAGATCATCTCTTCCAGAGGGCGGTCAACATGGTGAATCATGTGCAGATGCAGTCCTTTTTTCAGACAGGCGGCAATGCCAAACATCCACTTTTTGTTGAATTCCATATCCTGTGCCATATCTGCCATGGGCATATCGCTGTTCATAAAAATCGGTTCCTTGGAACGGGAGAGCGCAGTTGCCCTGAAAAAGTCCAGTTCGCCCTGTTTCATCTGTTCGATGCCATAATAGTTTCTGGAAGAGGGCAGGTGAAACGGCACAGTGGGAACCTTCAGCTGGTCAAATCGAATCAGCGTCATATATTCGTTCAGGTCAAATTCGTCCAGCTTTTTCAGATAATCCCTGATGCCCTCCGCTGCTTTCTCTTTTGGTTCGCTGCTGCAAAGATACCGGGTTATTGCAGCAGTGAAATCCGGATGGGAGAATGGGTCCTTTGCGGTGCAGCAATCCAGCAGCTTGCAGATCAATTCCATTTTCTCGGATCCGCCGTATTTCCGCAGCAAAAAAGCGCTCAGGCTCTCCGCAAATTTCGTGATATCTGCCGGCATACGCTGCCCTTTTTTGATTCTCGAAAGATAAGACGGGTCATAGCCCATGCTTTTGGCAAGTTCGCTCAGATTGATTGAAATTGCATCAATAAGAAAAGAAAACTGACCGGAAAATTGCGTGTGGTCCGTTTTCACAATGCCGGCTGCCTCTGCCAGCTGTGAGAAAACCAAATCAAGATCCAGATCTGTGCCGTTCTGCGCTGCAATGCGAACGATTCCGGACGCAAGTTTTTTCAGGGTGTCGGTTTCCGGCATCCGCTGTCCGTTTCGGTATCTGCTGAGAGATGCCTGCGTCAAACCGGAGGCGTTTGCCAGTTCGCCGGCAGTACAGCGAAATATGCAGATGTATTCGTTCAGTAATTCTGAAAATGTCATGTAAATCGTCCTTTCTTGTGCGTATCTCTATTATAACACAGAAATGCTTTTTGTGAAACACAATTTCATGATTTTCTTCAAAAATTACCGATTTGCCGAAAAGGCATGCGGATGCGTTTGTGGAAATGGGTTTCGAATAAAACCGCTATTCCGCTTCTCCGTCCAGGGGCAGATTCACCGCAAAGGTCGTTCCGGCTTCTGAACTTGATTCCACACAGACATTCCCGCCATGCAATACTGCAATTTCTTTCACAAGGGCAAGCCCTAAACCGACACCACCCATTTGCCGGCTTCTTGATTTATCCACACGAAAAAACGGCTGAAAAATACTCTCTCTGTATGCTTCCGGAATTCCGCAGCCTGTGTCTGCAACATGCAGCAAAGCCTGATGATTTTCGTTCCGGATGGAAACCGTTACACTGCCGCCCGGATGATTGTATTTGATCGCATTCTCAATGAGATTAAATAATAATCTGTAAATTAGCGTGTCGCTGCCGGTCATATGAACGTCCTCACAGTTTTGATGCAGTGTAATATTTTTTTGTTCCGCAAGCGTGGTGAGATCTGTCAGGATCTCGTCAACCAGCGGGGACAGCTCAATTTCATCCGAACGTGAAACAGACTGCAAATTGCTCATTTCCAGAAGCGTGCGGACAAGAGCAGTCAGGCGGTCTACCTGATCAATTTGAAACTGAACCAGCTCTGCGGTTTCCGCATGGGCATCCGGATGCTCTTCGGCAAACAGCTCTAATTTCGTCTGCATCATTGCCAGGGGTGTCCGCAATTCATGTGCGGCATTTCCCGCAAACTGACGCTGTAAGTCGAAGGAAAGTGCCAGACGGTCGAGCATATGATTGACCGAGCAGCTCAGCTGCTGAAATTCTGCTGCGGTATTTTCATCAAAACGGGTGCTGGTAAGATTGTCTTGATTGATGTTTTCTGTCTGCTTTGAAAATTGTTTCAGCGGTTTGAGTGCTCTGCCGCTTACAAAATATGCGATCGCTGCACTAAGCAGTGTGACTGCGGCTGTGATATACCAGCATTTTCTTCCGAATTCTGCTTTCACATCGTAAATTTCCTGCGAAAACTGATGGAGAAATGCGGACATCTGCTGATCGTCAAATTCAATTTTCAGAACATCGGAACTTTCAGGATCATATTCCATGACAAAGCCATTCAGCGAATCTATGCCGACTGTACCGGAACGATAGAGCAGAAGATTGGAACATATACAGGTTCCGGCAATTAAAATGGCAGTCAGCAATGTGATTCTCCATTGAAAGGACAGTCGTTTCATTCGCCTCATTTTGATTCTCCTTCTATTTCATAGCCCTCTCCGATCCGGTTTCGAATGGGGTCATAGCCAAGAACTGCACGGAGTTTTTTCCGGAGTGCAGAAATGTGGACACGAATCGAATTGCTGAAGCTGTCCACGCTGCTGTCCCATACATGTTCAATGAGCTCCTCCTGACTGACCGGTCTGCCCTGATGCAGCATCAGATATTCCAGTACGCCGGTTTCTTTGCGTGTCAGATTGATCGTAACGCCGTTCGCTGCTGCGGTACGGCTCTTGGTATCGTATACGATCTGTCCGCATTGCAGGCGCACATCCCGCTGAATGAACTGCCTGCGTGTCAGGCTGCGGATTCTGGCTTCCAGCTCTGCGAGGTGAAATGGCTTTGAAAGGTAATCGTTTGCACCTGCATCCAGCCCCTCTACTTTGTCGGCAATTTCACTTCGTGCCGACAAGATCAGCACCGGCGTCTCCTGATTTTCTTTCCGGAAGTTGCGGAGAAGTGTCATTCCGTCCATCTTAGGAAGATTCAGGTCTAATAATATCAAATCGTAATATTCCACAGACAGATATTCTGAGGCTGTTTCTCCATCGCCGCAGGCATCGACTTCATATCCTGAACGCTGCAATTTTTTTGTGATGTCCTCCCGCAAGGACTGCTCATCTTCTATCACGAAAAGTCTCATAGCATGCTCCCCGGAGCCTGTCCTGTATCTTTTGCTGCACGGTTTACCGTTAAGAGCTCGTGTTCATAGGTGTCTATCTACGTCTTTTCGGCAAATTTTGTTGCATACTGCGTTAAAAATTCTTGCCATACGAAAGTATGCCCGCAAATTTTTGCCTTGTCTGCAAAAAAATTTGCTCGAAAATCCGCATATATTTCCGATGAACACAAGCTCTAAAAGCCTTGCCATGGAGCAGTGTTCGGGGCAGGATACAAAACAGGCTCTTATCATTTTTACCTTTATTATAACAGACGCAGATAAAATCTGTGTTAATTTTTCCTTAACGCAGATTTTATATCGCATGATGTATACTGGTGTCATCAAAGCATTGGAGGGAAACAAATGGTATTCAAAAAAACAGCAGCGCAGATGTTTTTTCTGCTCATCGGAATGGCAATGCTGATCTTTGGCATCTGGCGGGAGGAGGCTCAGACTGTTTTTTCAAAAGCAATCCGCCTGTGTATGGAGTGTGTTGGAATTGGCTAAGAACAAACAGATTAACAAAAAAAATGTGCACCCTCTTGCACGGTTTCGCGGTTGGATTCAGGCAGCAGCAGCACTTCTGACCAACATGCATCTCCCCAATTTTTTGAATGGTTCTCTGAATCGGGGAAAGGGAAAATATGCCTGTGTGCCGGGATTGAATTGTTATTCCTGTCCGGGAGCAGCAGGCTCCTGTCCCATCGGGGCATTTCAGGCAGTTGTAGGGTCATCGAAATTCAAGTTTTCTTACTATGTCACCGGAATATTGATATTGCTTGGTGTTTTGCTGGGAAGATTTATCTGTGGATTTCTGTGCCCGTTCGGCTGGTTTCAGGAGCTTTTGCATAAGATCCCGTCGCCAAAGCTCTCTACCCGAAAGCTGAAACCGCTGCGCTATCTGAAATACGGCATTTTGCTGGTGATGGTGATTCTTCTCCCGATGGTAGTCGTCAATGAGCTGGGAATGGGGGATCCGTTCTTCTGCAAATACCTTTGTCCGCAAGGCGTGCTGGAAGGTGCGATTCCGCTGTCGATCACCAATGAGGGAATCCGCACGGCACTTGGTGTGCTTTTTTCATGGAAAGCATTTGTCCTGCTGGCTGTGATACTTGGCAGCGTGTTTTTCTACCGCCCGTTCTGCAAATGGTTGTGTCCGCTGGGCGCATTTTATGCGCTTTTGAATCGGGTATCGCTTTTTCAGATGAAGGTGGACAAAGATAAATGTGTATCCTGCGGTGCTTGTGCAAAGGCATGCAAAATGGATGTCGATGTCACCAAACAGCCCAACCATGCCGAGTGTATCCGCTGCGGTATGTGTATGAAATCCTGTCCGACCCATGCCATATGTTATCGGTATGGGTTTGGAGATCTATCAAAGGCAAAAGAAATGACAACAGAAAAAAAGGAGCTAAAAAAATGAAAATGAAAAAGAATCTGATGATCGTGTTAGCAGCCTGTCTGGCACTCTCTGTCCCGCTCAGCGGATGCAGCAGTACAGCGAAGGACGCTTCTTCGAGCGTGTCCAGTGAAGTATCCGGCGAAGCGGAAACATCCGGAAAATCTTCACAGGAGCTTTTGGATGAGGAAAATGCGATTATGGCGAAAAATGATGCTCTGTGGGAAAAGGTATTTGCATCCATGAGCAAAAATGTCACAGAGGACATGAAGAGTTCGAACTATGGCGACGTGCTGATGGCTGCGGTAGATGGCGCAAAGGATCAGTTTACTGATGCGGAATATGAAACGCTGAAATCAGATGCGGAACAGATCCGCAAAATTGAAGAGGAGATTGCAGCACTTCCGGCTGATTCTTCCGATGCGCAGACCAGCGATGCATCAGGCACTGCATTCCCGCAGTTCGAGGGAAAAGATCTGGACGGAAACAAGGTGGACAGCAGCGTTTTCGCAGAGAATGCTGTGACAGTGGTGAATTTTTGGTTCAACGAATGCAAACCCTGTGTGGAGGAACTCAGTGAAATGAATGCTCTGAATGACCGCATCAGGGAACAGGGCGGCGAAGTGCTTGGCGTGAATGTCGGTGCGCTTGACGGTGACGAGCAGAATATTGCAACAGCAAAACAAATTCTGGAAACAAAGGGCGCAAAATATCGGAACATCTATTTTGATTCTGACAGCGATGCCGGAAAATTTGCACTGGGTATCACTGCGTTCCCGACAACGTATGTCATTGACAGAAACGGCAATATCGTGGGCGAAGCACTTATGGGCGGCATTGACAATGACGAAAATCTCAATACACTTCAGAATACCATTGATGAAGTTCTCGCAAAAGATGCTCAAAAATAAGGGCATGATCCGTTGCTGAACAGACTCTTACGGAACCGCTGCATAAAGCTGCCTGACAGCTTATGCAGCGGTTTTCCGTTTCTCCTGTCCCTGCTCCGATGATACCGAAAACAGCAGAGAACGCAAACAGTCCGATCATCTTCTTGTTCTGCATAAACAGCCAGTCTGAAGTCCCGTAATCGGGAGCGCAGGCTGGCTGTCTGTTAGAACCTGTCTTCACAGGCGTATCCACGTGTCTTTTCGGTAAAGATTGCGTTTGCCAACGATTTTGATTTTTAGAGCGGGTTAGTATGAAAACAAGAAAATTTAAGAGAAAAGGCGGAATGAGAAGTTCTTGGGTGACTATCCGGGGAACCACCAAACAGGAAGAGAAAGCTAGGCGAAACCGTGCCGCAAACCAGACCATAAGGCAGCTGGCTTCGATGGGCGCAATTGGTGCGAAGATGCTTCTCTGTGCGGATCAGAAAAGGCATATATACCGGTGCAGGGCGTTGCCCATGCGGAATGCGGTGAAACAGGAAACTGCTCAAAAGCAGCTGGAAGCAGAGATGGGCATTCCGGCGCAAAATACAATCGGAGGGGATTGCATGGATGAATTGGATAGAAAAGTGATTGCGGCGTTTCCGGGCAAATCGGTTCGGAAAGACTTGACATCGCTTATGAAAAAAGGCGCAAATGTCCCCACATATGTTTTGGAATATCTGCTTGGAATGTACTGCGCTACGGATGATGACGAGGCAATCAGAGCCGGACTGGAGAAAATCAAGAAAATTCTCAGCGAGAACTACGTTCGTCCGGATCAGAGCGATTATGTAAAATCAAAAATCAAGGAAAACAGCCGAAACAGCTACATGCTCCTCTCAGATAAGCTGAAAAATGAGCTTGCTGTGGGATTTTATAAGACCCCATTGGAAGCTGCAAAGCTTGCGCTGGGTGTAGAGCCGGGGTGAAAAAATGCGGGGAAATCATTGCTGGAGCAACACTGGAATAAGCGGGGAGAAATGAGAAACCAAGTTGCGCACTGATTGATCCGCAGCGTGTGAAAATAACGTGTTACGGGAAAAAACAGACCAGCTATAAAAAGTCAGAGCTTGTGTTCATAGGAAATATATGCGGATTT
>NZ_FR898025.1:0-8626 GCF_000437175.1 Ruminococcus sp. CAG:330
TGCCGGCGCTGCCGATTCCGGCGGCGCTTCCTTTGGCGCTTCCAGACAGCTGGGAAGGTGCATGTGCTGTTCCACTTCATCCCACCGCACGACATAGGCTGCGCCGTTTCCGCAAAAAACAGAGTCGGCAGAGTTCTCCACATCGCCGTCACAGTCGTAGCCAATGGCATCGATGATCTCGGCACTGTTCTCACAGGGGGCATAACCTGCCTGTGTGCAGAACAATCTGCCCTTGCCGTGGGTGTAGTTCGTCACAGCGGTATAATAGTCCTGCAATCCAGCCACAGGCGCTTTTCCCCGCAGTACAGCGGTATCGCCCTTGGTCTCCGGCGGCTGGAATGTTCCGCCGCACTGCTGGATGTCTGCCATCGCCCTGCCCACACAGTCCTGCGGCACTTCCAAAGTATAGGCGTACCACGGCTCCAGCAGGACGCTCTCCGCTTTCCGCAGACCGTTCCGGACGGCACGATAGGTCGCCTGCCGGAAATCTCCGCCCTCGGTGTGCTTCACGTGGGCTTTTCCGGCACGGAGGGTGATCCGCATGTCTGTAATGGGCGAACCGGTGAGCACACCCACATGAATCTTCTCCGCCAGATGAGTGAGTACCAAATTCTGCCAGTTCTTATCCAGCGTGTCCTCCCGACAGTCGGCGGCAAACTGCAACCCGCTGCCTTGGGGAAGCGGTTCCAGAAGCAGATGCACCTCGGCATAGTGGCGCAGCGGCTCGAAATGCCCCACACCCTCCACCGGACGGCGAATGGTCTCCCGATAGGCGATTCTCCCGCTGCCGAATGTCACGGACAGGTCGAACCGCTGGGCGATGCGCTGTTCCAGAATCTCTTTCTGCACGGCACCCATGAGCTGCACCTGTACCTCCTGAAGCGACTCGTTCCAGACAAGGTGCAGGGACGGTTCTTCCTCCTCCAGCGGAAGCAGCTTTTGCAGCGCTGCGTGGAGATTGGTGCCCGCCGGAAACTGGAGGGCATAGCTCATGACCGGCTCCAATACAGGACGGGTGCTGTTTTCCGATGCACCCAGTCCCTGTCCGCAGAACGTCCGGCTCAGCCCCGTGACTGTGCAGACTGCACCAGCCGGAATAGTTTCCACCGTCTGGAATTTTATGCCGGAGTAGCAGCGAATCTGGCTGACTTTCTCCGTACAGACTGTGCCGGACTCCGTGGTGTAGGAGATGGCATCCCGCACATGAAGCGCACCGCCGGTGATTTTCAGATGCGTCAGGCGGCTGCCCTTCTCGTCCGAGGAGATCTTGAACACCTGCGCCGCAAACGCATCCCCGTAGGAGGGGGGCGTGGTGTAGCATTCCAAGCCCTGCAAAAATTCCGTCACGCCCTCCAGCTTCAGCGCCGAGCCAAAGTAACAGGGGAACAGTTTCCGTCTGGCAATGCTCCGGCGGAGCGCATCGGTGCTGATTTCACCGCTCTCCAGAAATTCCTCCATGAGCGGTTCTTCGCACATGGCGGCTGCCTCCAGAAATGCCGGATCTGTCACGTCGGAAAAATCCAGACATCCCTCCCCCAGACGGGACTGCAGCTCCGCCAGCACCTGCTCCCGCTCTGCGCCGTTCAAGTCCATCTTGTTGACAAACAGAAAGACCGGCACCTTGTAATGTTCCAACAGCTTCCACAGGGTTTCTGTATGGCTCTGCACGCCGTCCGTCCCGCTGATGACCAGCACCGCAGCGTCCAGCACCTGCATAACACGCTCCGTTTCCGCAGAAAAGTCCACGTGTCCCGGCGTATCCAGCAGTGTGATCTCCGTATCTCCCAAGCGCATCTGCGCCTGATGCGAGAAGATCGTGATGCCGCGTGCCCGCTCCATGGCGTCGGAATCCAGAAATGCGTCACCGTGATCTACTCGTCCCAGCTTCCGAATCTCTCCTGCCTTGTAGAGCATTGCCTCCGCCAGCGTGGTTTTTCCTGAGTCCACGTGCGCTGTGATTCCCATAACCAGATGATGCAAACCATTCCCTCCTTTCGTCAAAAAAATCGGAATATTTTTTATTATAGCACAGGACCGATTCTTTTGCAAGTCTTTTTTCTCTTTCTATCATTCTGTAAGAAACATTATAACACAATCGATTTGCTGTGTCAAGGGCAGAATACAACAAACACCGCACCGGTTCAAAAATCCAAACCGATGCGGTGTTTTTTTTGATGTTCTTACTTTAGTGATTTGACCATGGTCACATGGGGACAAAACTCGTCCATGTGGTAGTCCTCTGTCAGGGCGTAGCCCAGCTTCTGATAGAAACCAGATTTGTCGCACTGCGCCGAAAGGGAGAAACGGGATGCACCGCACGTTTTCGCTTGCTTTTCCAGTGCGGAAACTAGCAGCTTCCCGATGTGCTTCCCACGATACGCCGGAATCACGGCGATGCGTCCGAGGGTATATTCCCCCTCCGCCTCCGAGTACATCCGGCCGGCAGCGATGGGCGTTTCGCCGTCCCGCACCAGCACGTGCCATGCACAGCCGTTCTCGTCCCAGCGGTCAAACTCGTTTTGAAAGCCCTGTTCCTCCACGAACACTTTGATGCGGACGGCTGCACCCTCCGGCGAGAGTGTCTGAGAACATTGTATTGTGTACGCCATACTCAAAGCACCTTGGACAGGAATTCCCGCAGACGGGGATTCTTCGGATTGGAGAAAAACTCCTGCGGTGCGTTCTCCTCCATGATTTTTCCGCCGTCCATGAACATGACACGGGATGCCACCTCACGGGCAAAGCCCATTTCGTGGGTAACTACCACCATGGTCATGCCCTCCGAAGCCAGCTCCCGCATCAGCTCCAGTACCTCACCGACCATCTCCGGATCCAGTGCAGAGGTCGGCTCATCAAAGAGCATCACGTCCGGATTCATCGCCAGCGCACGGGCAATAGCGATTCGCTGTTTCTGTCCGCCGGAAAGCTGGTTGGGATACTGCTCCGCCTTGTCCGAGAGTCCCACCTTTTTCAGCAGGCGTTCTGCCGTTTCGTTTGCCTGCTGCTGGTTCATCAGACCCAGCTTCACCGGTGCAAGAGTGATGTTCTTCCGGATGGTCAGATGGGGAAACAGGTGAAAATGCTGAAACACCATGCCCATTTTTTCCCGCACCGCATAGAGCTGTTTGTCCGGAATTCTGGTCAGATCCTGTCCCTCGAACAGAATCTGTCCGGAAGTGGGCTGTTCCAGACGGTTCAGACAGCGCAAAAAGGTGCTCTTGCCAGAACCGGACGGCCCGATGATGACGACCTTTTCACCCTTTTCAATGGTCGTTGTGATGCCCTTCAGAATGTGCAGGTCGCCAAAGGACTTCTCCAGATTTTTAACCTCGATCACTTTTTGCCAATCTCCTTTCCAGCTTCGATACCAGCGAACTCAGGATCATTACCATCACCAGATAGATCACCGCCACCGCAATCAGCGGCAGAAATGCCTCATAGGTCTGGCTTCGGATGATATCGCCGCCCTTGGTCAGGTCGGTCAGCGCAATGTAGCCGGCGACGGAGGTTTCCTTCAGCAGAACAATACACTCGTTGGCAAGTGCCGGCAGGATGTTCTTAAACGCCTGCGGCAGGATAATCGAGATCATGGTCTTGGGATAGTTCATTCCCAGACTTGCGCCTGCCTCGAACTGTCCGTTGTCAATGGACATGATGCCGGAGCGGACGATCTCCGCCACATATGCGGCAGAGTTCAGACCGAACGCAAGAACGGCAACAAAAGTTTTTCCCACATTGACAGAGGCAAAGATAACGAAATAGATGATCAGAAGCTGGACTACCACAGGAGTGCCGCGAATGATAGTCAGATAGATGCGTGCCAGCACATTCAGGAAGCCCAGTTTGCCGGTCTTGTCGTGAGTGGAACGGACAATGGCGATGAGAAAGCCCAGCACCATACCCAGAATCACAGCAAACAGCGTGATCAAAAGCGTTGTTCCGAGACCGTGCACCAGATACATCCACCGATCGCCATCAATAAACGTCGAGTGAAATTTCTCCACAAAATTCAAAGCTGCTGCCTCCCGTTAGTCTTTCCGGACAATGATGACCTGTGTTGCAGTCGCATAGCCCTGTGTAAAGGAGACATTCTTTTCCCGATCCGGTGTTACCGTCATGCCGGCAACGCCAACGTCTGCCTTGCCGGACTGAACTGCAGCGATGATAGAATCGAACTCCATGTTCTCCACTTCCAGCTCCATGCCGATGACATCGCAGACTGCCTGCATCATATCCACATCAATGCCGACAACCTTGTCGCCGTCCATGCTCTCATACGGCGGGAACTCTGCGTTGGTTGCCATGACCAGCTTGCCGTTCCGCTCCACGCTGTCGTCCGGTGTGTAGGAAACCTGATCGGCATTGTCACCAATCCAGTGGCCGACGATTTCGTCCAGCGTGCCGTCTTCCTTCAGCTGTGTCAGCGCATCGTCCAGCTTCTGTCCCAGTTCGTCGTTGCCCTTCTTGTAGGCAATGGCGTATTCCTCTTCTACGAACGGGTCGTCCAGAATCTTCAGGGTGTCGTTCTTCTCCACGAACACCTTTGCCGGTTCGCTGTCGATGATGACGGCATCCAGCTTGCCTTGCTTCAGCGCCTGTACTGCATCTGCGCCCTTGTTATACGGCTCTACCTTGGCATCCTCCACATCGCCGGCGTAGATATAGCCGGTGGTGCCCAGCTGTGCGCCAATGGTCTTTCCCACCAGATCGTCTGCGCTGAATACGGTGTTGGGCTTTGTGCCACAGCCTGTCAGCGATGCCGCCAGCATCATTCCTGCCGCCAAAATTGCAATTCCCTTTTTCATACAAAATCATTCCTTTCAAAATTGTATCTGCGATGGATACTCAAATCAGTTTCTATTATAATAGAAAACGGCGAAAAATACAAGAGCTTTTTTCGCCTGTCGCATATTTTTTACTTTTCCTATGGGATTTCCCACGGCAAAGGTTTTCTTTTCAAAGAAATTCCCGCAAATTCTTTATAAAAAGAGGAACAGCACCTCTGTTTTCTTTTTTCTGCAAAAGATCTCCGATTTTCCATCCAGCGCTCCGCTGATAAAAAGGCATGCGGAACGTGGATAATTTTTGTGGAAAAGTGCCTTTGACAATTTGACGGAAACGTGGTATCATCGTAGGAAAGATGTGTAGCTTTGTTGCGTAAGTCCAATCAAAGCTGCACATCTTTTTTATTTTGTCAGAAAAAAGAGAGGAGAAAGACAATGGAACAAGTAAAACAACCGGACAAAATGGAGGTCATGCCTGTCAAACGGCTGATGCTGTCCATGGGCATTCCCATGGTGCTCTCCATGGTGCTGCAGGCTGTGTATAACATCGTGGACAGCGCCTTTGTGTCCAACATGAAAGAAAACGGTGAGGCTGCGCTGAATGCACTCACTCTCGCCTTTCCGCTGCAAATGCTGATGGTGGCGGTGGGCATCGGCACCGGTGTCGGGGCAAACGCCCTGCTGTCCAAGAGTCTGGGGCAGGGCGATCGGGAACGTGCCAGCCGTGTTGCCGGAAACGCCTGCTTTCTGGCGCTGGTCATCACCGCCGTTTTTGTGCTGTTCGGCATCT
This sequence comes from Ruminococcus sp. CAG:330, assembly GCF_000437175.1. Lineage (NCBI taxonomy): Bacteria > Bacillati > Bacillota > Clostridia > Eubacteriales > Oscillospiraceae > Ruminococcus > Ruminococcus sp. CAG:330. Next base: position 5,575 of record NZ_FR898025.1, read on the forward strand.
TCGGTGTCCGCCCCTACACCAACTCGCAAACCTCGAATCCGCAGATCGCCGAGATGACCGTAGACTACCTGCGCATCTGCTGCGTCGGCTCTTTCGGGATCCTATTCTTCTCCATCTACGAGAAGCTGCTTCAGGCAACCGGAAATTCCCTGTACTCCACCATTGCCCAGATCGCCGGCGCCGTCATCAACATGGTTCTGGATCCCGTTCTGATCTACGGCTGGCTCGGCTGTCCTGCGCTGGGGGTGCGGGGTGCTGCCGTCGCCACCGTTCTGGGACAGGTCGCATCCTTCGCACTGGCGCTCTTCTTCCATCTGCGGGTAAACCGGAGCATCTCCAACCGGTTCTCCTACTGGAAGCCCTCCGGCAGAACCATCCGTGCGATCTATGCCATCGGGCTGCCTGCCATTGTGGCGCAGGCGCTCATGTCCGTCATGACCTACGGGCTGAATCTGATTCTGGGCGGCATCAGCGAATCGATGGTGACTGCCTACGGGCTGTACTATAAGGTGCAGCAGTTCGTCCTCTTCGCCGCTTTCGGGCTGCGGGATGCCATGACTCCCATCATCTCTTTCAGCCACGGCAAACAGAACCGCAGCCGCATTCAGGAGGGCATCCGCTGGGGCATGTGCTTCACGCTTCTGGTCATGCTCGTGGGCTTCCTGCTGCTGGAGCTTTTGGCAGCGCCGTTTTCCGCCATGTTCGGGCTGTCCGGCGAAACCCGTGGGCTTTGCATCAGCGCCATGCGCATCATCTCCACCAGCTTCGTCTTTGCCGGCGCAAACATCGCATTTCAAGGCATCTTCCAAGCGCTGGACGGCGGACTGGAATCGCTGATCGTCTCCCTGTGCCGTCAGGCGATTTTCGTCTTTCCCTTTGCGCTTGCCTTTGCAGCGCTGGCAAAAGCCAATGCTGACATCTGCTGGACTGTGTGGCTGACGTTTCCCATTGCAGAGATACTCTCCGCCGGTGTCGCCTGTCTGCTATTCCGGCGCATCTTCCGAAAACGTGTCAGCGTTCTGACTGAATAACGCAAACCGGCGCAGTCTTCCGTGTCAAACGGAGCACTGCGCCGGTTCTTTTTCACGGTTCTTCGTCCGCACCGATGGACAGCCCAAGCAGCTGGGTCGCCTGTGTTTCCTCCAATCGTTCCACATCCCGCAGCTTGCGCTGGATGGCGCTGGAGCGTGTGCCGATGAGGGTGTCCAGATGTTTTTCTGCGCCTTGCAGACTCTTCTGCGCCTTTTGCAGCACCTCGCTGAACTTGTCGAACTCTGTCTTGACAGCGCCTAGAATCCGCCACACCTCGTCGCTCCGCTTCTGGATGGCGAGTGTCTGGAAGCCCATTTGCAGGGCATTGAGAATGGCAGCCATGGTGGAGGGGCCAGCCACGTTGATGTGGTACTCCCGCTGGAGCCGTTCCACCAGATCGGCGCTGTTGACCACCTCGGCGTACAGTCCCTCGAAGGGCAGGAACAGAATGGCGAAATTGGTGGTATAGGGCGGTTCGATGTACTTGTCCCGGATGTCCTTGGCACAGCCCCGAATGACCTGCTCCAGCTGCTTCTTGGCAGCATCGATCCGCTCCCGGCTGCCGGTCTCATAGGCATCCTGCAGGGCAGCGAATGTGTCGCCGGGGAACTTGGAGTCAATGGGCAGGTAGACACACCGCTCGCCGTCGCCAGGCAGCCGGATGGCAAATTCCACGTGCTCCCGACTGCCGGGAATGGTGGGGATCTCCGTTTCGTACTGCTCCGGCGAGAGAATCTCCTGTAGGATCGCACCCAGCTGAATCTCCCCCAGAATGCCTCGTGTCTTGACGTTGGACAGCACCTTTTTCAGGTCGCCCACGCCGGAGGCAAGGGACTGCATCTCGCCGAGTCCCTTGTACACGTCCTCCAATTGTTTGCTGACCCGCTGGAAAGAACGGCTGAGGTTGTCCTCCAGCGTTTTGGAGAGCTTCTCGTCCACCGTTCCGCGAATTTCGTCCAGACTCGTCTTTTGCTGAGTCTGCATGGTCTGAAGCTGTTGGAAGACGGTCTGCTGAATCTGCCCCATGCCCTGTGCGTGGGTACTCTCCAGTGTTTTCAGACGGGTCTCGAACTGCTGGAGCTGTGTCCGCATACTCTGCACCATCTCCTGCAGGGTCTGCTGCTGGAACTGTCCCGTCTTTTCCAGCTCCGTCTGCAGCTGCTGGCTCAGCTGCTGCACATTGCGCTGAAGCTGTTCCTGTGCCGCACGGGCGCTGGTATTCTGTCCCTCCTGCATCTCGCTCAGCTGCATCCGCACACTGCTGCGCAGCTGTTCCTGCCGCTGTCCCAGATTCTGTTCCAGAGATTGCAGACGCTGTTCAAACTGCTGGAGCTGCCGCATCATCCCCTGCTGGGTCTGCGTCAGAAGCTGGGTCTGGCTCTCGCCCACCTGCTGCTGATGGCGGGCGAGCATGTCCCCCATGCTGCTCAGTGCCGCCTGCATCTGTGCCAGCTGTTCCTGCTGTGCGGTGCGCAGATGCTGTTCCAGCAGCCGCTGCAGCCGGTCTGTCTGCCCCTCCGAAGCGCCGTTTTTCCGGCACTGGAGCAGGAGAAGCACCAGCAGCACCAGTGCCGCCAGAATTCCGATCAAAATCACGTATTGCATGTGTCTCGTTCCTTTCTGAAATGTTTGAGATACTTTTATTATACGAATGGAGCGCAGAAAAGTCAAGTGAATCCGGTGCGCCATTCCCCGACAAGACAGTAAAGCTCCGCAAAATTGCAGCACCATTTTCCACAAAGCCGGCGAAGGATTGCTAAAATCCAATAAAAAGTGTGAGAGCCCGATGTTTTTTCCAAAAATGGTTGCAATCTCACAGGCGGTGTGTTATAATAGAATGTATGGCTAGAACGCCATGCATTCATGAATGTTTTCCGCAGTGCCAAAGACGTGCGCACAAGAGTTTTCGGCACCGGCGGAATCCAATCCATACCAAGACGGTGCCTCCCGTTTCCGCAGGGAAATCGGGAGGGTAAAAGGGAAACCGGTGCAAATCCGGTACGATCTCGTCACTGTGATG
>NZ_FR898025.1:8668-10348 GCF_000437175.1 Ruminococcus sp. CAG:330
CACAAGACACGTTCTGAGAATGCGGTCACTGTTTGCGAATCAAACGGGAAGGCTGTGGCGCTGCGGGGAGTCCTGAGTCAGGAAACCTGCCGTCTTTGGAGTACAGGAATCTCAGAATTCCAGATCACGAGGCATTGATCGTACTGTAAACATAGACATTTGTCTTTCAGACGTTGCAAAACGTCTGTTTCGGTATGCCTTCTGTTCGATGCGAATGGAGGGCAGTTTCTTTGTTTCGTTTTCCTATGGCAATACCGCACAAAGAGCGTCTGGCGATTTTGCACGCCATCTGCTTGCAAATTTCCCGTCATATTTCACAAAAATGCTCGTGAATACATCAAGTATTCACTCCGCTTTTTGTTTCATCTGACGAAAAATTTGACGACGCATCTGTCGCACAATCTTTGTGCGGTATTGCCCTATCTAAAATACAAGGAGAACTTATCATGAAAAAAACCGCTATTTTTATGCTTTCTCTGGCACTGGTTGCCGGCATGCTGTCCGGCTGTTCCGGTGATTCCAGCGACTCTTCCGCAAAGGACAGCAGCTCTGCTGCGGACAGTTCCTCTGTGGCAGAGACATCCGCAGAGGATTCCACAGAAGATTCCTCTGAAACTTCGGAGGAGGAAACAATGGACGACGACGAGAATTACGATACTGGCGACGCTTCGCTGGATGACATCCGCAATCAGGACAACATCGGCGACAACGAGCTGCTGGTACTCAGCTTCGGCACCAGCTACAACGACAGCCGCCGTCTGACCATCGGCGCAATCGAAGGCGATCTGGAAAAGGCATTTCCGGACTTCTCTGTCCGCCGCGGCTTCACCGCCAACATCATCATCGACCACGTGCAGAGACGGGACAACATCCTCATCGACGATGTCGATGCTGCACTGGAGCGTGCCGTCAACAACGGCGTCAAGAATCTGGTCGTACAGCCCACCCACCTGATGCACGGTCTGGAATATGACGAGCTGGTGAAAGAGGTCGGCAATTATTCGGATGCCTTCGATCAGGTGGTATTCGGAGAGCCGCTTCTGAACAGCGACGACGATTTCGCCAGAGTGGAAAAGGCGATCACCGAGTGGACCGCCTCCTACGATGACGGCGAGACTGCCATCTGCTTTATGGGTCACGGCACTGAGGCAGATTCCAATGAGGTATATCAGAAGATGCAGGATCTGCTGACCAAGGACGGTTATACCAACTACTTTGTCGGCACTGTTGAAGCTCAGCCGTCGCTGGATGACGTTCTGGCAAAGGTACAGGCAGGCGATTACAAGCGTGTCGTTCTGGAACCGCTGATGGTGGTTGCCGGCGACCACGCCAACAACGACATGGCTGGCGACGAGGACGGCTCCTGGAAAAAGACCTTCGAGGATGCCGGCTACGAAGTAGAATGCCTGCTGCGGGGTCTGGGCGAAAACGAAGACATCCGTGCCATCTACGTGGATCACGCCAAGGCTGCCATCGACTCCCTGAAGTAAGTAACCATTCCAATATTTCACTTGTTCATATTCAAGAGCGGTTCGGACTTTTCCCAACCGCTCTTTTTGAAAGGAAGGCTCTCTATGAAATTTCGTGTATTTTCCGCCGCACTCTCCCTCTGTCTGACCGCTGCGCTTTGTGCCGGATGCGGCAGCACCGCTAAGGAGGAAACCGCAGGCACCGCCGCTT
>NZ_FR898025.1:10362-14803 GCF_000437175.1 Ruminococcus sp. CAG:330
GCCGCTTCCGAGGAATCCTCCGCCGTTGTCACCGCCGAAACGGTTCAGGTGGTACAGGACGGCATGGAACCCATCTCCGGCAGCGAGATCAAGGACGGCGTATATGACATCACCGTGGATTCCAGCTCCACCATGTTCCAGGTCACAGCCTGTCAGCTGACCGTCAAGGACGGCAGCATGACCGCTGCCATGACCATGGGCGGAACGGGTTACCTCTATCTCTACATGGGAACGGGTGCGGAAGCCGAACAGGCGGATGCGGACAGCTACATTCCCTTCACAGAAAACGCTGACGGCACACATACCTTTACCGTGCCGGTGGAGGCGCTGGATACCGGCATTGACTGCGCAGCATTCAGCAAGAAAAAGCAGATCTGGTATGACCGCACGCTGGTATTCCGGGCGGACTCCCTGCCCATGGACGCACGCACCGAGGATGCTTACACCTCGGTGGAAAGCCTGAATCTGGAGGACGGCACCTATACCGTTGCCGTCACACTGGAGGGTGGTTCCGGCCGTGCCAGTGTGGAATCTCCGGCAACACTCACAGTGGCAGACGGCAGCGTCACGGCGGACATCCTCTGGAGCAGCTCCAACTACGACTATATGAAAGTGGACGGCGTACAGTATGACCCCGTCAACAACGACGGAAACTCGGAATTCCGGATTCCTGTGCTGGGCTTTGATTACGCCATGCCGGTTTCGGCAGACACCACTGCCATGAGCACCCCCCACGAGATCGAGTACACCCTGTACTTCGACTCCGCCACACTGGAAAAGCAGTGATGCGCCGGATCGCTGCATGCAGTCTGCTGCTGCCCTGTGTGCTGCTCTTTGCCTGCGGAACGGGAACGGCGGAGTCCTCCTCCGGCAGCGCCTGGGCAGACCGTTCCCCCACGGGACACATGGCGCTGGAATACGCCGAGGAATTTTCCGTGGACTACTACGGCAAGGATGCCCTCATCACCATCGCCGGCAAAGACCAGTACCTGCTGGTACCGGAGGACGAAACCCCGCCAGCCGGTGTGGATGACAGCATCACCATTCTTCAGCAGCCACTGGACAATCTCTATGTGGCAGCCAGCTCCGCCATGGATCTGTTTGACGGCATCGGCGCACTGGACAGCGTTCACATGACCAGCACCGCCGAAACCGGATGGAGTTTGCCGAATGTTCAAAGCGCCATGGAAAACGGCACGCTGGAATATGCGGGAAAGTACAGTGCGCCAGACTATGAGGCGATCCTCTCCGGCGGCTGTGAATTGGCGGTAGAGTCCACCATGATCTATCACAGTCCGGAGATTCGGGAGAAGCTGGAGACGCTGGGAATCCCCGTGCTGGTGGAACACTCCAGCTATGAGTCCCACCCGCTGGGGCGCATGGAGTGGATCAAGCTCTACGGGCTGCTGCTGGGGAAAACCGAAGCGGCAGAGTCGTTTTTTCAGGCGCAGTCTCGGAAGCTGGATGATATCTGCACCGGCGAAAGCACCGGAAAAACCGTGGCATTTTTCTACATCAGCTCCAACGGCAGCGTCAATGTGCGGAAGCCGGGGGATTATATCTCCAAGATGATCGAGCTTGCCGGCGGACAGTACATCTTTTCCGCCGATGACCTGAATGTGGAGGAAAACGCCCTCTCTACCATGAACATCCAGATGGAGGCGTTCTATGCTGGTGCAAAGGATGCGGATTATCTCATCTACAACAGCACCATTGACGGCGCCGTCAGCACCATCGACCAGCTGCTGCAAAAGAGTCCCCTGCTGGCGGATTTTGCCGCTGTGCAAAGCGGAAACGTCTGGTGCACCGAGCAGAACATGTTTCAGCAGACCACCGGCGCAGCGGACATGATCGCCGACCTGCACGCCGTGGTCACCGGCGAGGCAGACGGCAAGACACAACTGACCTACCTGCACCGGGTACAATAGGAGGGAACACACGTTGCAAAATCATCCATCTGCGGCACGCTGCTGGCTGCGGTATCTGCTGCTGGCTGCGCTGCTGGTGCTGCTCTTTGCTGTCAATCTGTGCAGCGGAAGCGTCCGGCTCTCCCCGTCTCAGGTCCTGGGGCTGCTCCTCGGACAGGAACAGAACCCCACGGCGTGGCGCATTCTCTGGGAGATTCGGCTGCCCCGCTGTCTGGCGGCAGTGGTTCTGGGCGGAGCGCTCTCCGTATCCGGCTTTCTGCTCCAGACGTTCTTTGCCAATCCCATCGCCGGCCCCTACATTCTGGGCATCTCCTCCGGCGCAAAGCTCACCGTCGCCCTCGCCATGATCTTCTCTCTGGGACAGGGCATGGTGCTGGGGTCAATGGGACTCATTGCCGCCGCATTCCTCGGTGCAATGCTCTCCATGGGGTTCATTCTGCTCATCGCCGGAAAAGTCCACCGCATGTCCCTGCTGATCATCTGCGGCGTAATGATCGGCTACATCTGCTCTGCGGTCACGGATTTCGTGGTCACCTTTGCCGATGATTCCAACATCGTCAACCTCCACAACTGGTCTATGGGCAGCTTCTCCGGCACCAGCTGGCGGGACATCCGCACCATTGCCCTGACGGTCTTTCCCGGTCTGCTATGCACATTTCTGCTTTCCAAGCCCATGGGCGCCTACCAGCTGGGCGAGGCATATGCGCAGAATCTCGGCGTCAACATCCGGCTGTTCCGCATCGCCCTGATTCTCCTGTCCAGCGTGCTGTCCGCCTGCGTCACCGCCTTTGCCGGTCCCATCTCCTTTGTAGGGATTGCCGTGCCCCATCTGATGAAGAGCCTGTTCCGGACGGCAAAGCCACTGTGGATTCTCCCCGCCTGTTTTCTGGGCGGCGGGGTATTCTGTCTGTTTTGCGATGGCATTGCGAGAACCGTCTTTTCCCCCACAGAACTGAGCATCAGCACTGTCACCGCCGTTTTCGGTGCACCGGTAGTCATCTGGATGATGCTGCGGCGGGAGAAGCGCCGGAGGGAGGGCATGTGATGAACGACATTCTTTTACACACCGACCAGCTCACCGTGGGCTATCACGACGAGGCACTGATTCGGGACATCACGTTTTCCGTGCGTGCCGGACAGATCCTCACCCTCATCGGGCCAAACGGCGCCGGAAAATCCACCATCCTCAAGAGCATCTCCCGCCAGCTTGCGCCCCTCGCCGGCACGGTCTTTTTACAGGGCAAGGCGCTTACAGAGCTGCCACGACAGCAGCTGGCGCAGACCATGTCCATTCTCATGACCCAGCGGCTGGAAACGGAGTGGATGCGCTGCATTGACGTGGTGGAATCCGGACGATATCCGTACACCGGACGGCTGGGCATCCTCTCTGATGATGACCGGAACATTGCACAGGAGGCACTGCGGCTGGTACACGGCGAAGCCCTCGCACAGCGGGATTTCCGGCAGCTCAGCGACGGACAGCGCCAGCGCATTCTGCTGGCAAAAGCCATCTGTCAGGAGCCGAAGGTGCTGATTCTGGACGAGCCGACCTCCTTTCTGGACATCCGCTATCAGCTGGAGCTGCTGCAAATCCTCAAGGAACTGGTGCACACCCGCAGAATTGCGGTAGTGCTCTCCCTCCACGAGCTGGACTTGGCACAGAAGCTGTCCGACCTGGTGGTGTGCGTCCACGGCGACCGCATCGAGCGCATCGGGACACCGGACGAGATTTTCACCGGTGACTATATTGCCAGCCTCTACGAGATGACCTGCGGCAGCTACGACAGCTACGCCGGCACACCGGAGCTTCCGCCGCCTGCGGGAGTGCCACGTACCTTCGTCATTGGCGGGGGCGGTGCAGGAATCCCCGTATACCGCCGGCTGCAGCGGGATGGCGTGCCGTTCTACGCCGGTGTGCTGCCGGAAAACGATCTGGATTTTCCCACGGCACGTGCGCTGGCGGCAGAGGTCATCTCCGAAGCTGCCTTTGAACCCGTCGGCGAAGCGGCGTTTCAGCGGGCGGCACAGCGTATGGCGCAGTGCGAAACCGTGATCTGCTGCTGCGCAGCATTCGGGACAATGAATCGACGAAATCAGGATTTACTGGAGCTTGCACGGGAGCAGGGAAAACGTGTGGAGTAGAAATCCTGCATGCGCTTTGACATACAGATGTTTATGGTTTTATCGAAACACAGAGCGGCAACATGCTGCTCTGTGTTTGTTTTTCTGGCGGAAATCGTTGACAAATGCCGGCAGGAACGTTATAATAAATAGGTACACTATGTATCACGTATTGGAGCGAAACACAATGAAAACTGAATTCTTAATGGGAAACGAAGCCATTGCGCTGGGTGCCATGCACGCCGGTGTCAGCTTCGTCTCCGGATATCCCGGAACACCCTCTACCGAAATTCTGGAAACCGTGGCAAAGCGGAATCCCGGCGACATCTACGTCGAATGGTCAGTCAATGAAAAGGCTGCGCTGGAAGCCGCTGCCGGCGCCTCCTACGCCG
>NZ_FR898026.1:0-2548 GCF_000437175.1 Ruminococcus sp. CAG:330
AGTACTGGAGCCAGCGAAGCACCAGATCTTCTGTAGTATCGCAGCCAAATCCGCCGGTATCGCAGCCGGTAAAGAGGAAGCCTGCCATATTCAGCGCCGGCAGCTGTTGCATCGACTGGAGAATATGCGACCACCAGGACTTGTTGTCACCCTGCCAGATACCGCCGTACCGATGTGCGCCAATGTAAGACGACCGGGAGAAGAACAGCGTGCGCTTGTCAGGAGAGATTTTCTGCAGTGCCTCAAAAGCAGAACGTGTCATGTTCATACCGTAGAGGTTGTGCACCTCGCTGTGCTTTACCATCTTGCCGTCCACATTGTGGTAGAACTTATCGTAATCTCCGATGTTGCCGTTCAGTCCGGCAACCATACCAGTAAATGCAAAATACTCATTGATTCCCATGTTTCCGGAAGTAAGCTTTTCAATCTCTGCACAGGTATCTGCCAGTCTGTCCTCGGTGTAGAAAATTGCCGGTTCGTTCATGTCGTTCCAGAACCCATCAATGCCCTGTTCTGTCAGCACAGAATACTTTTTACCGAACCACGCTCTTGCCTCCGGTTGGAGGAAATCCGGAAAATGAACACGTCCCGGCCATACTGCGCCGACAAAATCGCCGCCCTCTGCGTTCTTGCAGAAGTAGTTCTTCTCAACGCCTTCTTCGTAGACATCGTAGTCTTTTTCAATCTTGACACCAGCGTCAATAATGGGAACCAGATGAATGCCCTGTGCCTGCATTTCCTCTGAAAACTTCTTCAGATTCGGAAAACGCTCTGTGTCCACAGTAAAGTCTTTATACCGCTCCATGTAGTCGATATCCAGATAGATGCTGTCAATCGGAATACCAGCAGCCTTGTACTTTTCTGCAACCGTGCGAATGTCCTGCTCTGTCTTATAGCCCCAGCGGCTCTGACCATAACCGAATGCCCAGAGCGGGGGAATGTAGCTTCTGCCGATGATCTGCCGGAACTGCTTGACAATATCCTTTTCTGTTTCACCGGTGATGATGTATACCACAAGGTCATTCTTTGCCGCCTGAATGGTCATCTGGCTGCGGTTGGTATAGCCAATGTCAAATGTCATCTTTCCGGCATAGTCGAAAAATGCACCAAATGTAACTGCACCGCGGATGAGAATAAAATTGTGTGCACCGTACAGCGAACGTGCGTCCTCATGATGATTGGGATTGTCATAGTTCCAGCTGACATACTGCCAGCCTCTTTTGTTGATGCCTCGAATCTGTTCGCCCAGACCGTATACAATGTCATCTTCTGCGAGTGCATAGGTAAATCTGCCCTGCTCATCCACAGTGAAAAACGGCAGCGAATCCTTTGCCGGCTCCATATTCATGACAACTGCATCAGTGGGGAAAGGGGTTCCAAATACATATTTTTGAATCATAACTGCACATCCTTTCAAAGGTCTATTGCGTTTTGTCCTTCTATATGATATAATACGATAAAACAGCATTAAAATCTATTGATATTCTACGACATTCTGATACAATCCTATTCTTTCGGAGGAAAATGAGATGAATCCAAAAAATTCCAGAGAAAATCGCATTCACACATCCCAAGGAAAGCCATTCAGCTACTATCAATGCATGATTCCAGATCAGTTCACCTGTGCGCCCATGCACTGGCACAATGAATTTGAAATCAATTTTGTGCGGGAGGGCCATGCTGAATTTACCTGCGGGGAAGAAAAAATGATATCTTCCGCAGGAGATATTATTGTAATCCAGCCCAATGTCATGCACTCGGTTTACGCATGTCCCAATACACATCAGGTTTATGACACGCTTGTCTTTAGCCACGAAATTTTTGGCAGTACAGAATCCGGACGCTATATCAGTGAGTGCATTCGACCATTGGTCAATGGCAGCATGCAGGTGCAAACCTATCTCACGCCAAAGCATCCCTATTATATAGAATTGGAAATGATGATGGAAAACATCTTTGCATGCGCCAAAGGCGATACCCCTCGCTTAGACATGCTCATGCGAAGTGAACTGACACGCTTTTTTTGGCTTCTGGAAACAGAGGCAGAAATCGACACCGATTTTCAGGAGCCGGGAGAAATTATCCGTCCCGCACTGGAATACATTGCAGAGCATTTTCAAGAAGCTATTACCATACGGCAGCTTGCCACAGTAGTACATCTAAGTGAAAGCTATTTTATGAATCAATTCCAAAAGCACGTAGGATTCAGTGCGGTGGAATACATCTCGCATTTTCGCATTAACCGTGCGTGCCGTCTTTTGATAAACACCAAGCAGAATGTTCTGGATATTGCTTTTGACTGCGGATTTCGGAATATCTCCAACTTCAATCGGCAGTTTCGAAAGATCACCGGCTGTTCTCCAACAGAATACCGAAAAAAATCGCAGGATTTTCAGACGAAATGAAAGCTATTATACCACTCCAGAATCCAAAAACGGCTGACATCTGAAAAGATGTCACTGCTTTTTATATCAAGTTACGAAAAGAATAGAAAATCCGCCGTTTTCGTTTCAGAACCTGTCTTCACAAGAAATATATGTGGATTTTC
>NZ_FR898027.1:0-1202 GCF_000437175.1 Ruminococcus sp. CAG:330
GACAGATTCATCTTTGTCCTGCGCTTTATCCATTCATATACTTCAAATCAGCGTGTGCTTGGAAATCACAGAAGGTTTCCGCATTCTGTGCATTCAAAAATCATTTTGAAAAAACCCTTGCAAGATATCGTAAAATATAGTATAATAAAGATACGATTTTTTCTGGGTATGCGCCGAGTTTTTGTGCAATTGTGCAGGCAGCCGGCGCATGCCCCTTCGGGAAAGTGAGGAACTTATGACATTTTTAGATGATCTCGGAAAAAAACTGACGGATGCCACCCATACAGCGGCTGATATGGCAAAGACCTCTGCCGACAATTACCGGCTGAACAGCTGGATTCGGGAGGAGGAACAGAAGATCACAGCAGCGTATACCAACATCGGCAAGAAGTATCTGGAGCGCTACGGCGCAGATATGGATCCGGATTTTGCGGAGTATCTGCAGCAGATCTCGGCAAGCCGCCTGAAGATCGAGGAGTACAAGGGACAGCTGCGGAAGAACAAGGGCGTGACCATCTGTTCCGGCTGCGGTGCGGAAATTCCGGTCAGCACCAAATTCTGCATCCGCTGCGGCACACCCAATCCGGAGGCGGAGAACTGCCAGAAGGAAGCGCCCAAGCCTCAGCCTAACCGCTGCCCCAGATGCGGCAGTCCCATTGCCCCCGGCGCAGGCTACTGCTGCAACTGCGGCGAAAAGCTCTCGGATGCCGGTGTGTGAGAAAGTGAGGGAACATCATGGCTTTTTGGAGTGACCTTGGAAAGAAGATCTCCGATACCACCCAGAGCGTTGTGGAGAAGACCAAGATTTCGACGGACACCATGCGGCTGAACGGACTCATCAGCGACGAGGAGCGCAACGTCCAGCGCATTTATGCGGAGATCGGCAGGAAGTACATGGAGCTGCACGGCGCAGACGGCGATCCGGATTTCGCCGGTCTGATGCAGGAGTATCAGACCAGCAAGGCAAAGATGGAGGAGTACCGCAGCCAGATCCGCAGGAACAAGCACCTCCTCATCTGCGCCGGCTGCGGTGCGGAGATTCCGGAAACAGTGCTGTACTGCACCAGGTGCGGAGCAGAGAATCCGGTGGGCAAGCGCCTTGCCGAGGAACAGCGCCAGCGGGAAGAGGCAGAGCGTGCGGCGAGAGAAGCCGATTTACAGGCGGCTGCTGTCCCGCAGACCGAACCCCAGCCGGAGTTCTG
>NZ_FR898028.1:0-4238 GCF_000437175.1 Ruminococcus sp. CAG:330
CCTCGCCAACTGCGCTCAGTTGGATCAGCCTGACGAATCAAACGACCTCGTTTCTTTTTGTTTCCGCACGATGCGCTTTGTAATTGTTCCTACTCTGATGTGTCCTGCGACGCACTTTTTTGAACCTCCCCATTTTCCCGCCGGTATTCTTTGGTACAATATACTTGTTCCCAATCGAGGGAACCATGCAGAGCCATGAAACATCGTTTCAGGCAAAACCGCAAGCGTCTGTTTCGCACGGAACACAGATGCGGAACAAACGCTCCGTCACGGCGCAAAGCCGGAAAGGAGAAAGTTACTTATGGTAACTGTTATTGTCATTCTCATCGTCCTGGCACTGATTGCAGCAATTGCATTCCTCGTGTCTGACAAGGTGAAAGATCTCTTTCACCTCGGCGGAAAAAACAGCAGCACTTCCTACGGAACACACCGGGAACCGAGCCGGATCCAGAAAAAAATTCTGACTGACGGCGGAAAAGACAGTGATTGCCGTGTTCCTCAGCCCAAGAAGCCCTCTCACGAAAGAAAGGAGTCTTAACATGAACGTTGAAAAAATCCTCAGATACGCCACCATTCTGTCCGACAGCAGTTCTGTCCCGCAGAAGTTCCCCTTCGCCGATGTGCCGGCGGAGCGCATTTTGGAGGCAAGCTCCAGCAAGCTGCAGCCGTTTCTGGAAACGGTATTCCAGATCCTCGCCAGCAGCCACTGCATCGTGGTCACAGAAAACCGCCCTGTGGCGGAATTTCTGCTGGCAATGAACCAGACACAGTCGGAGGCCGACCACAAAGTGGGCGTGTTCTGCGGCGGCAAGCTGGAGGCGAAGGCGATCTCCGAGAGCATTGCGCTGGCGGAGAATACCTTTGTCACCGCAGACGGCACCACCTATCTGCTGGACCAGTTCCTGTGCGAGCATATGTATGCAGCGGAGAACGGGCGCATTCTGTGCGTGGATACCACCAGCTGCTCCGTAACGGGCGAACCCCTCTACCGGAAGCTGGAACAGGACGGCGAGCCGTGCGGCACACTCCTGCCGGAAGCATTCCACGCCCAGAACCTGCTGGGCACACTGGCATCTGTCCAGCACAAGCTGACCACCGCACAGCAGGTACAGCTGACACTGCGCCTGCTGGACTGGAAGGCGCACGAATATTTCGACCCCGACCGGGTGCTGCTGTTCCACGGAACCGGCACGCCGGAGGTGACCTTTGCCGCTGCCAAGGGCGACACGGCCATCTCCAGCGATTTTATCATCCCATGGGCAGCTTTCACCGGCACCTCCCTGGATCACGTTCAGGATCCCGTGGAGGCCATCGCAGACGATGCCGGCAAAGTACCCTCCAGCCTGCTGGAGGACGCTGCCATCGTCTATCACAGCGTCCTGTATCCCAACACCAGCACAGGGCTGGAACACGTCGATTCCGCAATGCTGACCCGGCGCACACTGGAACGTCTGGCATGCATCTATCCGTGCGTTTGAAAGGAGCTTTTCTTATGAAATTGACACACAGCACATCTGCCGTAACCGGCAGCCATATTCCTACAATCCACGTAACCGCACAGTCCATGGCGGGACAGTATCACGCAGTCCGTTCGCAGGACAACGAGGACTCCATCATCAAATTCGAAAACGACAGCATCATGGTGGTGGCCGTCAGCGACGGCTGCTCCGAAAGCGCCGGAGCAAAGGCGGCTTCTCAGGCAAGCTGCGAAGCTTCCGTGAAGTTCGCCAAGACCAGAGATGTCTGGAGCACCGACGACAACACCCTGAAGTCGGCGTTCCTGAGCGTGATCGATGATGTATACATGGACACCAAGCTGCCCTATAACCTGCTGAAGGCAACCCTGCTCCTGCTGGTGGTGAGCAAGATCACCGGCGACTATGTGGGCATCTCCATCGGGGACTGCAGCGCTTTGGTTCTCGATGAGAACCTGAACAAGCCGGAGGTGCTGCTGAAGCCGTACAATCCATTCATGCAGGCCACGAGAACCGTATTTGCCAATAATAAAGATGCGGATGCGCTCATGGCCATTGTGCGTGGCAGAGTGCAGGACAAGGCGGGCTTTGTGCTGTTCACAGACGGCGCAAAGGCGCTGCTGGAGGATACCTACGAAGAGGAGGTCAAGAAGCTGGTGGGGCTCACCGCCATCAACGCCGGAGAAGCAGCACAGACCGAGGCGGACGTGCTCGTCAACACGTTCCAGCAGGGGGGACACGATGACGTATCCATCATCGCTGTAGGGCTGGAAAATCCCAACACCGTGCGCATTGCGTCCACGCTGTATCAGCCGAAGCAGGAGGAAGCGCCCGAAAGCGAGCCTGCGCCTGCACCCATCCCCATGGAGATAAAGACAGAGAAAACGGAGGAGATGCCCGCTCCGGACAAGCCGGAAAAACCCGCCATGCCCGCTGCGGAACCGGCACAGGAGTTCACCGCCGAGGAGCTGCTGAAAAACGGCATCATCCAGCGCCCCAGTGAGTTCTTCGTCCAGATCAGTCCGTTCCTGCAAAACAGTCTGATGACTTACAGCGCCGCAACCGGTGCGTTCCAGTTCTGCGACCTCAGCGGTCAGTCGTAAAGGAGGCGGAACCATGAGCAAGATCAGCTATGTCCAATATCTGCGGGAGGTGTACCCCGGCAAATCTGAGTACCAAAAAATGCTGCCCGTCGGTGACCCCGCCGGCGACAATTACGGCGACATCCATATCTCCGGCCGTGCCAGCATTAGCGGCTACCGCTGCCACGGTCTGCTGGGATTCGGGGGATTCGCCACGGTCTACGATGTCACCGAAAGACCGCACGGTCTGGAAGCGCTTATCTACCGGAGTCGCCCGCACTACGCCTGCAAGATCGCAGACCTTTCCCACGCAAGTATCAACGGGGGAAATCCGGTGACCGCAGCGGAAAACTTCCTGCGGGAGATCGAGCTTTACTATGCCATGAAGCGCAGCCGGGTGGCCGGCGTGCTGCCTCTGAAAGCGCACACCCCTATTCCTGAGATTCAGCGTGCCATTCGGGAGGCCCGCAAAAATCCCCGCCATACCACCAATATCAGACTCATGATGCTCACGCCGGTGGGGCTGTCCTATCAGACGTACCTGGCGAGTCTGGTGGAAAGCGGAAAGATTCGCCGGCTCACCGTACAGCAGGCGTGCGCCATGTTTCTCGATATTGCCGAGGCAATTCTCCAGCTCCACAAGAATGGAATCCTCCACCGGGATCTGAAGCCGGACAACATCTATCTCTATCCAGATCAGAACGCCCTGCGGGCATGCCTTGCGGACTTCAATGTCTCCCGGGCAGTACAGATTCAAAAGGGAATGCGGGGGCTCACCCAGATCTCCTACAGTGGAACGGCAGCCTATGCGTCGCCGTATCTGAAAACACACAACGTGGCAGATCTCCCACGGGAGATTGCCCTGCGGCTGGACACCTACTCCCTCGGCGTCATCTGCTACACCATCCTCAACAATCAAAAGCTCTCTGTCGACTTGAACGGCAGACTGAAAGAGCCGCAGTACAGCCCCAGCAGGGAGCTGTCGAAGCTGGTGATTGAGATGATGGAGCCGGATCCCCACAGGGCACTGTCCATGGAGGAAGTGGTGCGGACGCTGTACAAAATCCTCCTGTCAGCACCCCGTCCGGCAAAGCCCCGTCCGGCTGCTGTCCCGGCCGGTTATGATTTCAGAAGCAGACGGTAAAAAGAAAAAACAGAACCCAGACCACTCAGGGACACCATGCACGGTGTCCCTGTTTCTTTTGGGGTCAGCGCCTGTTCCGTTTTTTGAACCCTTTGTATTTCCCTGCACCTAACCGTGGTATAATAATAACAGAAACAATGGACTACCGGAAATCCGCCCCAAGCGGATTTCCCCGCCAAAAGAAAGGAACTTTTTTATGAAAAACATCACAAATCTGCAAAAGG
The DNA here is from genome assembly GCF_000437175.1 of Ruminococcus sp. CAG:330. Lineage (NCBI taxonomy): Bacteria > Bacillati > Bacillota > Clostridia > Eubacteriales > Oscillospiraceae > Ruminococcus > Ruminococcus sp. CAG:330. The sequence goes on from NZ_FR898028.1 coordinate 3,926, forward strand.
ACACCGGGTACACTCCTGCAACTCAGGAGACGGACAGCGAGCACGTGCTTTCCCCGCAGGATAAGCAATTGATCGAATTTCAATGCATTTATGATAGCATATTGCGGTGCATGCATTCCCCGCAGGATATGCAATTGATCGAACTCGCCAACGGCTTCTACCACTACAGACAGCAGGAAAATCTGGTAGAACAGACAGACAACAGCTATGCGGTTCCTATCGAGAAAATCCAGCGGATCGAATTCACCAGTTATGCTATGGAACACGCCACCAGCCAGGAAAAAGCCGTCATCAGTCTGGATCCGGCATTCTT
>NZ_FR898029.1:0-888 GCF_000437175.1 Ruminococcus sp. CAG:330
GGTCATAGAGTATTCATCAAACATATTCAGTGCAGAATGTTGACCATATTTCTTGATTGGAAGAATCCCAGTCATATAGGCAAGTGCCACATAGGGTTGTCCTTTCAGAAGATCCCGCAGAAAATCCAGATATTCCTTTTGAGCAGTCGCATTATCCCGATGCACCCGGAAAATGGAATCCCATTCGTCAATGATGAAGATAAACTTTTCTTCACATTGACCGTACAGATCTTCCAACGCAATAATCAAACTGGTTTCTTCCGGCTCTATCCCGGAGAATGTCTGTTTCATCTCTTTTAGCACACGTTTCTGCAAGAAGTCCAGCATTTCATGGACATTTTTGGTTCTGCCAAGGAATTTCTGCATATCGATGTGAATCACATTATACCGGTTCAAGTGCTTTTCAAAATCCGGTGTCTGTGCAATCTGAAACTTGGAAAACAATTCTCTCGAATCGCAGCCCTTGCTGTAATAAGCCGTCAGCATATTCTCTGCCATCGACTTCCCGAATCTTCTGGGACGGCTGACGCAGATCTCCTTGTTTTCTCCAAACAAACATTTATTGGTGAAAGAAATCAACATGGTCTTATCCACATAAATTTCAGAATAAGTAACTGTAGAGTAAAACAAATCATTTCCTGGGTTCAGATAGATTCCCATGATGCAGCACCTCCGTTTTTTCTTAGTATACCACAAATTTAAGGAGAAATCAAGACAACAATGCCGTTATAAAATCTAAAAATCCTCCCCTGCTTTTATATTTTGCAAAGGAGGATTTTTGAAGTGATTCACTTTTCAATGGAAACCGCGACACCTGATTGAAATGTAAAATCCAGTCGATCGAAGGAAACTGTTACTTTTGCAAGTAAATGCCGAACCAGTGTTTCA
>NZ_FR898030.1:0-18798 GCF_000437175.1 Ruminococcus sp. CAG:330
GATAGACGCCTATGAACACGAGCTCTCAAATGTGCATATTCCAAAGGCGGCAGTTCTCTGCCGTCTTTTTTGTTTCTGTTCCCCGTCGGTCACGCACCTTTTCTCCCGCCACGCATACCATGAAACCAAAGGAACACAATGCAAATGGGGGTGAGAATATGGAGGGGCTGCTATGGCTTCTGATTCTCTGCACGCTGACAGCAGGAGCGCTCGCCATTCTGGGCATCTGCCGTCGCATGCAGGAGCACACACTGCCGGAACGCATAGTCACATGGGTGGCGCTGTCCGAACAGGCGCAGCTTCAGGCACAGCTGGAGGCGCTTGCGGCACAGGTACTCTGGGCGGACTGTGCGCTGCTGAAAACGGTATGGCTGGTGGATGCCACACCGGAAAAGCGTCTGCTGCCGGATTTGCAGGCATTTTGCCGGACACACCGGGGATTTCGCTGCTGCCACATGGAGGAGCTTCCGCAAATCTTGGAGGAAATTGCTCCGGCGCAAAAATAAGGATTGCATTTCGTCGAAAAAACGTGTATAATAGAGAAAGGCTTCGAAAGAAAAGAGGGAACGCAGTTGGCTGAGGAAAAAGCACTCCGGCTGGAGGGCATCGTGGAACACGTGCTCTTTACCAATGAGAAAAATGGATACACGGTACTGGAACTGGACGTGGACGGTTCGCTGGTTACCGTCGTGGGAGAAATCGGCACCGCAGAAGAGGGCGAGCGCCTTTTGGTGGAGGGCGAATATCAGAACCACCCCAAATTCGGCGCACAATTCCACGCCCAGTACTGGGAGCGCCGGCTGCCGGCAGATGCTGCCAATATTCAGCGGTATCTCGCCTCCGGTGTCATCAAGGGTATTGGTCCATCGCTGGCACGCAAGATCGTGGAGAACTTCGGCGACCGCACCTTGGAAGTCATGGAGAAAACGCCCACACGGCTTTTGGAAGTACGTGGCATCTCGCCCAAAAAGTGTGAGTCGATTGCCGCCGAGGTACAGCAGATCTTCGCCCTGCGCGGACTCATGCAGTTTCTTGTGCAGTACGACATCCGCTCCAAGTACGCCATGCGTGCCTACCAACGCTGGGGCAGCGGTGCAGTGGATATGATCGCAGCCAATCCCTACCTGCTCTGCTCCCACGGCATCGATCTGGAATTCCAGAAAGCCGATGCCATGGCGCAGGAAATGGACTTCTCTCCCTCCTGCCGCCAGCGCATTCAGGCGGGCATGGTCTACATCCTGAACTACAATGCCAATTCCGGCTATACCTGTCTGCCGCTGGACAAGCTGCGGGAGAAGGTCAGCGCCTATCTCCAAATTGCTGTGGCGGACTTCGACGCAGCCTATGCCGAATTGCTGGACGAACACGACATCTACGCCTATGACAAAGGCGGGCGGACGTTTGTCTATTTGGAGGACTACTACATCGCCGAACAGTACATCGCCGATCGTGTGGGGGTGATCCTGGATTTCAGCGCACCGGAAACACGGGAGGACTGGAATCAACTCATCGACGAACAGGAGTCCCAAAACGGCATGCAGTACGCTGATCTTCAGCGTGAGGCGATCAACACCGCTCTCTCCCGCAGTATGATGATTCTCACCGGCGGTCCCGGCACCGGCAAGACTACCACCCTCAACGCCATCATCCGCCTATACGAGAAGACGGGATATCGGGTCATGATCGCCGCACCAACGGGCAGAGCTGCCAGCCGCATCTCCGACCTCACCGGCTACGACGCCAGTACCATCCACCGCATGCTCGCCGTGGAATACGACATGTCGGGCAACATGTGCTTCCAGCACAACGAACAGAATCCGCTGGAATGTGATGTTATGGTGGTGGACGAGATGTCCATGGTGGACGTGCTGCTCTTCGAACATCTGCTGCGTGCGCTGCGTCTTGGATGCAAGCTGGTGCTGGTGGGCGACTGTGACCAGCTGCCCTCCGTGGGAGCCGGCAATCTTCTCCGTGACCTCATCGACAGCGAAAGAGTTCCTGTGGTCGCTCTGAAAGAAATCTTCCGGCAGGCGCAGAAGAGCAGCATCATCACCAACGCACACCGCATCATTCAGGGCGAATACCCCGACCTCCTGCAAAAAAACAGCGACTGCTTCTTTTTCCAGCGCCTTACCGCCGGTCAGGCGACTGACCTGATGCTGGAACTGGTGCAGACACGGCTGCCGCAGGCGTACGGCTACTCCCCGACAGAGGATATTCAGGTCATCACCCCATCCCGCAAGGGCGTTCTGGGGGTTGTAGAGCTGAACAAGCAGCTACAGGAAGCGCTCAACCCTCCCAGCACCTCCACGGCGGAGGTGAAATCCGTACTCTATACCTTTCGGGAGGGCGACAAGGTGATGCAGATGAAAAACAACTACGACATCATCTGGCACAAAGAGGGAGAAAACGGCACCGGCATCTTCAACGGCGACATCGGCTATCTCCGCACTATCAACCGGCAGACGCAGGAGGTGACGGCGGAATTTGACGGCCGATTTGTGACCTACGCATTTGACCAGCTGGATCAGCTGGAACTTGCCTATGCCATCACTGTGCACAAGAGTCAGGGCAGCGAATTTCAGGCTGTGGTGATTCCCCTGCTGGGCGGATTTCCACGGCTGTACTACCGCAATCTGCTCTATACCGCCGTCACACGGGCACGCCGGCTTCTCATTCTCATTGGCTCAAAAAACGTCATTTACCAAATGGTGGATAACAACCGCCGTATGAATCGATATACCTGCCTGCGGGATATGCTTCAGCGTCCGCAGACGGAACAGCCCTCTCTTCCAGAGGACATCCCAGAACTGAAACAGGAGGAAACGGAATGAGCAAAACAGACATTGGAATTGACCTTGGCACCGCCAATACCGTCATCACACTGGGGAAAAAGGGTGTGGTACTCAGCGAACCATCCGCCATCGCCTATCACAAACGCACCAAGGAAGTGCTCGCCGTGGGAAAACGTGCCTATCAAATGATTGGCAAGACGCCCAGTTATATTGAGGTCATCCGTCCGCTCTCCGGCGGTGTGATCTCCGACGACCGCATGACACAGTACATGATTCGGGAGTTTATCCTACAGGTGAGCGGGCACCGGCTGACCAAGCCGCGCATCATCATCTGCGTTCCTTCTTTTATCACAGACGTGGAAAAACGTGCCGTGGTGGAAGCTGCCATGAGTGCCGGTTCACGTAAGGCGTACCTCATCGATGAGCCAATCGCCGCCCTCATCGGCGCAGGGGTGAACATCGGAAAGGCACGGGGCAACATGGTCGTGGACATCGGCGGCGGCACCACAGATGTTGCCATTGTATCCATGAACGGCATCGTCACCTCCCACTCTGTGCGTGCAGCCGGCAACACGCTGGATCAGGCGATCATCCGCTACATGCAGACACGCTATAAGCTGCTCATCGGCGAGCGCACTGCCGAACGGGTGAAGATCGAGATGACCAACCTCTACGATCCCAGAGCTGATGTGACCATGTGGGTCAAGGGACGCAATCTGGTCAGCGGTCTGCCGGAAATGCGGGAGATCAGCGAACTGGAGATTTTTGAGGCAGTAGAGGACGTTGTCGCTGACATCATCGAGGCGATCAAAACCGTTCTGGAGGAGACACCGCCGGAGCTGGTCGGCGACATCTACGAGAACGGCGTGCTCATGGCAGGCGGCGGCGCAATGCTGGGCGGTCTGCGAAAGCTGGTGGAGCGCACGCTGCAAGTCAAGTGCGTGGTAGCAAAGGATGCCATCCACTGCGTGGCAAAGGGAACAGCCATTGCATTCCGCAAAATGGACACTCTGCTGGACGGCTTCGAAAATATCGCCGTCTATCAGTTCAAGTAAACAGACAGAAAAAAGCGTATCCGAAATCAATCGGATACGCTTTTCTTGTCAGATAAATTGGCGGTGGTTTTACTCGGCGTATTTCTTCAGCTTTTCCACCAGCACCTGATACAGCGTGTTGTTGCGGGTATCCGGAGTGGGGAGTCCGCTGCCCCAGTACAGACCGAACGAACCCTCGTGGAATGCGTGGTAGTTGAAGCTGATGTCCGCATCGTGGAAAATATCCATGACATCATCCATCCAGCGGTCACCGCCACGGTCGTTCTCGAAGCAGTGTGCGCCTGCGCCAAATTCACCGCAGTACACCGGCACATCGTAGGTCTCAGAGAATGTGATGTTCTGCTGAATGGTTTTTTCCAGATACGCCCGATTCAGCACCTCGATGGAATCCACATTCCACACATCCACACGGGGACGCACAATGGCATTGGCATTCTTGGTGGTCACCTGAAAATAACCGCTCGCCTCATAGCTGTGTCCCGGTGTCGGGCGGAAATAGCGGGTACTGCAGTTAGCGTCGTCTGTGGTGCGGGAGATGAGCAGGCTGCCCTCTTTCAGATGTCCTGTCATGGAATCATAGGACTTGGAGCCGGAATTGTCGCTGGACCAGAAGTTCAGCGAACCGTTTTTGTCGAAGTCCTCGGCATAGATCGTCTGCACGAAATCGCCGTTTTCGTCGTACTCATCCAGCCGCAGTTCGTCCGCATGGGCAAGACCGTACTCGCCCACATTCTGTGCCTGAAAGACCAGACTGATCATCTGTGTCCCGTCGGATTTCGGCGTAATTCTGCCGCTCCTGAGATATTGCCACTCATCTGTGGAGGTGTCCGCCTTTTCGCCGGAAAATGTGGACGTTGCCCACTGGGCGTTTCCAGTGGACACCATGTAGTTTTCGTCCGGATAGGTGACATCGTTTCCCAGCGTTCCCGCCCAGTCAAAGCCCTGATGGGTGAAGGCATGCGGATCGTAGTAGTGGAATTCGTATACAGCATTGTCATCATCCAGGTGCACGTAGTTGTTCTCATCGTTGAAGTTGATCCACTGTTCCTGCGTGCCGGCAAGATTCTGGGCAGCACACATACGTTCCACGAAGATCATGTGATTCTGGTCAACGGTGCGGATGCTGTCCGTCAGCTCCTGTGCCACAGACTGCCACAGCTTCAGCGCAGCCGTACCGTCGGACGCTGCCACCACCGGCTCGTTGACCAGGCCATATCCCAAGATCACCGGTTCATCGGCATAACGCTGGGCGATTGCCCGCCAGAGGGCACTCAGCCGTTTCTGATTCTCCGGCTCTGTCCAGAGCGCTGTGCCGTTTCCCTGCGACTGGTAGCCGCCCTCCGGATAGTGCATGTTCAGCACCAGCCGTATCCCCGCTGCCTTTGCCCAGGCAATGTTGGTATCCAGCCACTGAAAGCCCTCTTCCCGATAGGTGTAGGGATTGCTGTCGGACTCAAACATGCCGTAGTTCAGATAAAACCGGACGGAATCGAAGCCCATCTCTGCCAGCTCCTGATAGCTCTCCGCATTGTGGTGGAGCGTGGGCGGTGTGGACGGATTCGACCACACCTCGTTGCCAAACGCCATACCCTTGATGATATACTGCTTGCCGTCCTCATCCACAAGAAGCTTTCCCTGTGTCCGGATGAAACCGGTATAGCCGTCCTGTATCTCCTGTTCCTGTGCCGCTTTCTGACGCAGTGCTGCCAGATCCATGCCGTCGGTGATCCCGTCAGCATTCAGATCCTGCGAACCACTCTCCGTCCTGCCCAGCAAAAACGCCTGAAGTTCGCCCAGTTCTCCGGAACCAGTTTCCAGCGCAGCGCCGGAAAGTGCGCAAGTGCCCACTGCAACCGCTGCCAGCGCAGCCGTCAGAACACCCCATGTCTTTTTCTGCCGCATTTGTTCCTCCTTTTAATAGGGCATGGTGAATGTTCCCACACGCCATGCGCCGCGCTCATACACCAGTGTCAAAACGCTCTCCTTCTGGGTTGCCTCGGTTTCATCGGGGAACTGATAGCTGGATACCACAGAAAACGTAAGTGTGTCCGCTGTGCTGCCGGTCAGCGCTGTAACCGTCGAGCTTTGGTAGCTGATATCGCTGCCGCGGTCACCACAGCGACGGTAGAGCTTGCCGTCCGACATCTGGAACTGTGCATCCAGATCGGTTTCATGTCCTGCCTGCGCAAAAACTTCGTAGTACCCTGCTTCCGCCTCTTCGATGGTACTGTAATTGGTGACACGCTGCCAGCTTCCATCGCCAATGGTATCGCTGGTGTCATAGGTGAAACCCATACCGCTGGATGCCTGATAGATAAAATAGGTGGATGCGGCGTTCTCATAGATCTGCTGTGCCTGTGTGCACCACGCCTCCGCCGTCAAGCCGGTATCTCCCACCAGTTCTCCGCCGGAAGCAGCCTCTTCCGAGGTGCGCTCCTCCACAGTGAGAGCAGTGTCCGAAGTGGCAGCATCCGCCGGTGCAGTCTCCTGCATAGAATTGACAGATTCCTCGATGCGCTCCAATGTGGTTTCTGTCGTCTCCTCCGCTGCCTGCGCTGCAGTCGTCCCTGCCGGCAGACTCGATGTGGTGTCGGCGATGTCGCTGCATCCGGTCATTCCGGCAGCCAGTGCAAGACAAACCAGCCCTGTAAAAAGCCGTGCACCCTTTCTCTTCTGATATTGCATTGAAAAAACTCCTTCTGAAAAACAATTCTAAAAAGCGGTTTGCTTTTCCTCATTATACCACGCCATCCGTCAAAATGCAACGTTTTTTGCAGAATTCACCAGCACCTTTTCGCCCGCAGTTTCTTTTTTTCTCTTTTCCAGAGAAAACATGCGTATTTTCGGTGCATCATCTAATTATCTTTTGTTTTTTTGGAAATTTCTTTTCTTTTTTCGTTTTAGCTGAATTTTCGTATTTTTTTCTTGACATTTTCCCGATCTGGTGGTATAATAATATTCGCAAGTTCACCGAGAGTCACAAATCCGATGCTGTTATAGCTCAGTTGGTAGAGCACTTCCTTGGTAAGGAAGAGGTCACCAGTTCGAATCTGGTTAACAGCTCCACGAAGCCGCACGCAGTTTCGGTTTCTCCGAGACTGTCTATTTTTCGGCTTGTTTCTACTTTCAAAATTTGCTTGCTGTTATAGCTCAGTTGGTAGAGCACTTCCTTGGTAAGGAAGAGGTCACCAGTTCGAATCTGGTTAACAGCTCCAGAAATCGCACGCAGTTTCACTTGAAATTGCGTGCTTTTTGGCTTTCCGTATTTTTTAGACAGCAGCGTCCCCTGCACCAGTCTTTTGGCCGGTACAGGGGACGCTGTTCTGTTATTTTATTCTGAATGCCTGAGAATTACAGTTTCTCTACTGCCTGATTGTAGAGGTACAGCGCTTTCATTAGGTCTTTCAAATTTTCACCTGCCGTGTCGCTGCTCAGGACGGTGTAAGCATAGGACATCGGGCTAGACAAAATCGTAAACTTTCCGACACGCACATTCTTGGCGACCGCAAGCTTTCCTGCTGCGATATCTGCAATCTCGCAGTAATAATAGCCGTCCTTTTCTTTCAAACCGTAGCTGCTCATGTCCACGCCGTCTTCTGCCTTGAAATAGTGACGCAGCGTGGTCTTCGACTCCAGAAGCAGGCTTGCACCGCAGTAGGTCACACCCTCCGGCAGCGATCCGCCCGTCAAAGCCATAGAATCCTCCAGCAATTCTGCTTTGACAGCGCCTAGTTCAATAATTGCCGGCGCAGACATTCCAACGAAATATGCACTGGCACAAGTTCCGTAATTCTGCATTGCAGAAGCAACATTGCGGACATTCTCCGCATAGCCATTTTTCTCATTGATGACATATTTCGCATAATCATTTACGGAGTACCGGTAAACTGCGCCAGTCTTGTCGCTGGTGATGATCTGCGCCTGAATGGTGTCGTACATTTCCTTGGCTGCCACATCGCACGAGAAGACATAATAGGTTTTCCCGTCTTTCTCCGTGACCTTTGCCTCGCTCACCGGAACATGAGAAACCGTTCCGTTTGGCAGGGTAAACTGCATATATGCGCCATTGTCTGCAACGACCGCATCGGAAAGCTCCATGTAGAAGTTGACGCCAATGTTTCCGCCAAGACTGAGGGAATAGCCAACAAGATTTGCGCCGATGCCATCCTCGAATATTCCGCAGTACTTGCACTTGCCGTTCTCATAGGCATGGCTACCGAATGTGTTCCCCTCTGTATTGCGGTAAAAGACATTTGCAACCGGAGAAGTGTCATTGCAGCCCCGATAATTGTTGTTTTGATATACCTTTTCGCCATTCAGAACAGGTGCAGATTCCTCGCCGATGTGCTGCCCCCAAACCGTGCCGTTCTCGCCTTCTGACAGAAGATAGGCGACCTCACCGCTTTCAAAGCGCTCCAGCTCCATGGCGGTTGTACCGTCCACATCGTCTGTTTCATCGTCAGACAGATAGTAGCAGTTTTCCACGATACTGTTATTCGAACTGCGCTCTACAATTCCGCTCAAACCGGCGCTGCCCCCATCGACAACCATTCCGGTATTATAACAGTTTCTGATGGTGCCCTGACTTGCGAACCCGCAAATACCGCCGGTCATACTTGATTCAATCGCACCGACCGTCATCGATTGGCTGTAGCAATTTTCCAGTGTACTTTCCAACGAAACGCCGCAAATGCTGCCAACCACGTTAGCTCCATAAAAATACGAATCAACTATGCCGACATTCCGGATCGTGCTTCCAGACACTGTAGAAAATAAGCCAGAACCTTTCTGGGTATAAGCAAAAAGTCCGCGAATGGTATGACCGTTCCCGTCAAATACACCATCATAGAAACCCTGCATCGGTGTCCACTCTCTGAAGCTTCCCTCAGTGCTCAGATGTCCGTCCGTAAGAACGTTTTCATTGACCACAATGTCTGCCGTCAATGTTACATGGAGGTTCTCCAGTCCGCTGGTGCTCTCCGACATATCAACAGCATTTATTTTGTCCGCAAACCAGTAGAGCTGACCGCCGTTTCCGATCTCATAGGACTTTTCTCCGGTCTGCACTGCCGGTTCATACGCATCGCATTCTGTACAAAAACCGTTGACGAAAGTATGCGCCTCTTCTGTCTTGGTTGCATACCCAATGGGACAATCGGCGCAGGATGTGGTTTTCACATGGGAGGCATCGTCTTTCTTAGTATAAGTGACTTCTCCATCGGTATTGTGCGTGTGCACTACACCGTTTTCCTGAATTGACACGCCATCTTCCACAGTCAGCTGATCCAGATTGGTGATCGATGCCCCCTCCTGAAACAAAAGCTTTTTGCCGGAAGTCACCGTCATAGGCTTGTGCAGTGTCACCGTGCCGTAAACTACGACACCCTCTTTTTCAGAAATGATAGAATCCGTGTTCTTCATACCACTTTCTGTATAATAATCAAAATTCTTCGTAATTTCAACCTGACAGTTGATAAAAGTAAAGCCTTCGTTATAAGCACCGCTCAAATCATTATAGGTACTTGATTCTTTCGAACTCTCGGCGTGAATATAGCAATTTTCCATGGTAGCCTTTTCTCTGGCGAACAAGCCGCCATGTGATTTATATGCACCAATTGCAATAATTTCACTGTTCTTAGCATTGATAATTCCTTTGAAATCTCCTGTACTTTCTGCATAAACCGCATTCCCAGATTTTATAATTTCCGTCGTTGTTGTCACATGAACGATGCTGTCCTCAATTGTCATCAAACCTCCGCTTGCTATTCTAGATGCGTTGACTGTGACATTTTGGATCGTAATTTCACCATGGCCCGAATAGTAACACTCTATTTCTTGACAATTCAAAATACCACCACCCATCAATGTGAGTGATGCATTCGCCCCATCCTTTTTTATTGAGCTGCTATTTGTAATCGTATTTTCTCCAATCAGCTGGACAACCAAATCTCCTGTTTTGAATTTAACCTGAGAAATCGTCGCATTTTCCAGCGTGAGCACGTTTGTTGCACTGTCGTAGCTCCAGCCTGCATTTGCATCGCTAACCGTGTAACCATCCGTAGAGCCGTCTTCGCCGGTGACTTGCTTTCCGTCTACATACAGCTGCAATACCGGAGAAGATGCTGTTTCCGCATCCTCGGCAATTTCGTCCGCACTTGCCGAAAGACTCCATCCCACCCGCAGCGTGTCCGCCGGAACGTACAGCAGCATTCCGCTGCATAGTGTCGCCGCAGCCAGCATTGCCAGCACCTTTTTGGATTTGTTGTTCTTGTTGTTCATGTGAATGCCTCCTTTTCTAAAATTCGCACATATTGTTTTAAAAGTATATGATTTATTATATCATATATCGAATAAACGAACAAGTTTTTTGCGTGAAATGCAGTTTTTCTGCGTAAAGCGCAAACGATCCGGACAGACAAATACCGCCTGCTCTGTCAGACAACAGCGCAGACGGCATTTGCGTATATGGACTTTATGGGAAGGGAGTACTTGCATACTCCGGACTGTCAGTTTTCCTGGATCAGCTTTTCGATCTGCTGATAGTAGGCGTAGAATTCCTCGGTATCTTTCAGATCCAGCGTGCGCTTATAGGTCAGGTTCACCGGAATCTCCGCTTTAACCCTGCCGGGACGGCTGGACAGCACGTAGATCTTGGTTGCCAGAAAGACTGCTTCCTCGATGTCGTGGGTGACGAACACCGTAGTGGGACGCAGCTCCCGCCAAATCTCTCGGAGAAACACCTGAAGCCGTGCCTTGGTGATAGGATCCAGCGCACCGAACGGCTCATCCATCAGCAGAAACTCTGGCGAATTGGCAAGCATCCGGGCAATGGCAACACGCTGCTTCATACCGCCGGACAGCTGATGGGGATAGGCGTTCCGGAAATTGGAAAGTCCGATGATCTTCAGGTACTTGTCCACAATCTCGTCCTGCTGGGGCTTGGGCATTTTTTTCAGCTTCAGCCCGTACCGCAGGTTCTGTTCCACTGTCAGCCACGGGAACAGCGTGTAGCCCTGAAACACCATACCACGGTCTACACCGGGGCCGGTCACCGGCTTGTCGTTGACGGTGATCGTTCCCTCTGTGGGAAAGTCCAGCCCTGCCAGCATCCGCAGCAGTGTGGATTTGCCGCAGCCGGAAGCACCGACAATACAGACAAACTCGTTTTCCAGAATCTGAATGCTGCAATCCTGCATGGCAACGGTTTGCTTCTTCCGTGCCTGATAGACCTTGGTAATATGCTCGGCGCTGATGTTGGTCGACGCCATTTTCGCTTCGATTCGTTCGCTGCTCTCCAGCATGTTTCTCACCTCTCTTTTACACCAGTGCATCTTCTCCCGTCATGCCGTTGCTGATTCTGGTGGCCTCCTCCAACGCATAGACGAAGATCTTGCCGTCGCCCTCGCTGCCGGTGGAATTCACCGACTTCACGATGGAGATGATCTCCTCCACCTCTTCGTCCAGCGCATAGATGCCGATGAACTTCTTGCACAGAAACGGGATGGAGAACTGTTCTTCCTCACTCTCTGCGGCATCATGCAGCGCATAATGGCACGCTTTTTTTCCGCGTCCCAGCACGTCAAACGTGATGGCGGAATAGAACCGTCCTGCTGCAAGGGCTTCCTTTGTCGCCGTGTAGCGCTCCGGACGGATGATAATTTCCAGATACTTCATATGGCACAGCTCCTTCCGCTCACAGCACTTCTTCTCCGGAACTGATGGTGATGGCACGTTCCACATCCATGATAAAGATCTTGCCGTCACCATGGGTGCCCAGCTTGCCGTCTGTCATGGTCTTGGCGTTGTTTTCGATAATGGACACCAGCTTGTCCACTTCGCCGTCCTCCACTACGATCTCGATCAGTTCCTTGGGGATCTCGTCGTAGTACACGTTGCCGACTTTCAGACCGCGCTGTTTGCCCCGACCCAGAATGGTCATGCGGGTGACCGCATGGAAACCGGCATCCGAAAGCTTCTCCATGACCTCAAACACCTTTTCCGGTCGAATGATCGCTTTTACACTTTTCATGATAGTTCCTCCTAGTCCTCGATTCGCATTTCCGCTTTCTGGCTCTCTTCCAGAATGATATCTGTGCAGTATTTCTTGTATTTCCGAAATTGCTCTGTGCGCTTGACCGCCGCATCCCTTGGACGCGGAATGTCAATTTCCAGTACCTCCCGCACACAGCCCGGATGCGCAGACATGATCACAACACGGTCTGCCATCAGAATCGCCTCTTCCACATCGTGGGTGACCATAATCACCGTCTTGGGATACTTGCGCCACATTTGAAGCGTCAGCTCCTGCATGTGCCGTCTGGTCTGGGCATCCAGTGCGCCGAACGGCTCGTCCAGCAGCAGGGATTCCGGATTGGCAGCAAGGGCACGGGCAATGGCGACACGCTGCCGCATTCCGCCGGAGAGCTGGCTTGGATAGACCTGTGTAAAGTCCTCCAGTCCAATGTCCGACAAAAACTGCTTTGCAACGTCCATACGCTCCTGCTTGCTCATGCCGCTGGCACGAAGCCCATACGCCACGTTGTCCAGCACACGCATCCACGGAAACAGCGTATAGCCCTGAAATACCATGCCACGATCCATGCCCGGCCCTGTGATCCGCTCTCCATTCCAGAGGATCTCGCCCTCTGTGGGGAAATCCAAACCGCAGAGCATCCGCAGCAATGTGGATTTTCCGCAGCCGGAAGTTCCCAGCAGTGCCACAAACTCGTTCTTTTTCACCTGAAGCCGGATGTGGGACAGTGCCTGCACCTCCTTCCGTCTGGAGCGGAAGACCTTGCTCACATCCTGAATATCAAACACCACATTGCTCTGTGCCATGTTGCCTCACCCTTTCTTCTGCGCTGCCGCTCAGCTCTTGCTGAACCACGGGAACAGCTTCTTACTGAGCCACTTAAACAGGAAGTCGAACAAAAGACCGATAATTCCGATGGTCAGGATTCCCACGAAGATCTTGCCGACGTTCAGCATTCTCTGGGACTGAATGATCATATAGCCGATACCGGAGGATGCACCGATCATTTCTGCCACGGTGACATATGTCCAAGCCCAGCCAAGCACCATGCGGAGGGAATCCAGAATGTATGGCATTGCTGCCGGAAATACCACACGCCATACCACGTTCAGCCGGTTGGTGCCCAAGGTGTAGGATACCTCGATGAGGTCGTGCTTGACCTTTCGGGTATCCCCTGCCACCATCAGAAGCAACTGCGGGAACGTACCCAGAATGATAACTGCGACCTTCTCCCTCTCATCAATACCGATCCACAGAATGAACAGCGGAATGAACGCAGTTACCGGCAGATACCGCAGGAAGGACATGACCGGTTCAAAGAACGCCTCAATTGGCGCATACACACCGATCAAAATGCCCAGCGGCACCGCCACAACCATGGAGATCAGAAATCCCAGCAGCACACGATATGTCGTAACGCCGATGTCCTGCAAGAAGCCGTTCTCCGTAAAGAGCCGGATGCCGGTCTGCAAGGTTTCAATGGGCTTTGGCAGGAACTTTTCATTGACCAATCCCAGCTCTGTCAGAAGCAGCCAGACGAGAAACACCAGCAGGAAAGAACATACCGCAATGATAAAATAGCCCTTTTTCGAGATGCTGTCCTGCGGGGTAAAGCTCCGTTTCAGTTTGCCTGTTTTCATGAAAATTCACCTTCTCTTTTCCATTTGTCAGGAAACAAATTCCGTATCCACACACTTGGAGCAGTCGATCTCTGCATCCACCAGCTTGATGTCATACCAAACCTTTGCAGCATACTCGCTCATATCCTGCAGCTCTCCGCCGCCGACAAACTCCTTATTCTTGTCCCGATCATAATAGGTAACGCAGGGAAGCGTATCCTCCAGCTCTGCCACTGTCATGCCCTGATAATCTGCCATGATCTTGATGCAGTCATCGTGAGTGGACGGATCGTTCAGCATGTCCAGCGCCTCGAACCACGAGTCACAGATTGCCTGCACCTTGTCCTTGTTTTCCTGTACGTAGTCATTGAGGAAACACAGCGTGTCGCAGATAACGCCCGGATCCTCAGAGCTGGAGCGGAGCACCTTGCCAAAATCCGTCTGCTTGGCATTGGTCAGCCACGGCTCCCAGGTAACAGCGGCATCCACGCTGCCGCCGACAAAAGCGGAACCGGCATCACCGGCGGACATGTTCTGGATGTCGAAATCATCCATGCTCATGTCATACTGCCCGATGACATAATTGAAATAGAACAGGCTCGCACCGCCGGAGGTGTCCAGTGCCACTTTTTTGCCACGCAGATCTTCGATGGAGTTGTATTCGTTCTTGCAGACAATGCCGTCACCGCCATCGGAAGTATCCAGCGCAAGCACCTGTGTGGAATCCAGTCCAGCACCAATTCCCATAATAACAGTGTCGATGGTCTGTGCATAGCCCTGAATTGCACCGGAAGCAATGGCGCTCTTGATATCGCCGGCACTCTCGATGACACGCAGATCTACATTGACACCGTTCTTTTCAAAGATACCCTTTTCCTTAGCGATAAACAGCGGCGCATAGCCAATCCATGTGGTGAAGGAGATGGTCACCGTATCGTCTTTCTTGCCGGAGCTGGAGCTACCGCAGGCGGTCATGGAGCCTGCCAGCATCGTCAGGGCACACAGGCAAGCTGTTGCCTTTCCCAAAGTCTTCCGGTTCCGCTTCATTTTCTCGTTTCTCATACGAACAACTCCCTTTCATCATCCCTTCCAAAAGGAAAAACGCCGACTGCACGTGTGGTTCAGCCGGCGTCCTTGCCAATTGAAATCTGAATTTTTTCCATTCCTGCAAAGCGCACAACGGATTTTTCTGGAACGAAATCTCTTTTTCTCTGTTTGAGTTCTCCCGTTCACTGCCATTATTTTATCACGCCTGCGTTGAAAAAGTGTCGATTGCTTTTTTCGACAAATATCGTCGTTTTCTCAACACTTCGGTATCGTCGTTGATACAAGAGATTGTTTCATACAATCTCTTAGAGCTTGTGCTCATAGGAAATATATGCGGATTTTCGAGCAAATTTTTTTGCAGACAAGGCAAAAATTTGCAGGCATACTTTCGTATGGCAAGAATTTTTAACGCAGTATGCAACAAAATTTGCCGAAAAGACGTAGATAGATGCCTATGAACACGAGCTCTTAAACACAGGAAACCCCGGCAGGGACAGCGCCATTGCCGGAGCGTTTGCTCACAATTCCCTGCCGGAGTTTCTGCGATATGCTTTTCCGCAGAGCGTGCATTCTCTGCGGCTTTCCGATTGGTTAGAGTACCAGAATCTCCCGGAAAATCTCTTCCAGATCTTCCAGAGATACCGGCTGCTGCGGACAGCCCTCAATGTCCACCTCCTGCATGGCATCCTCTGCGAACTTGTGGATCTCTGCCTCGGTGACCGGGCCGATGTCCACCTTCTCCGAAACGCCGATGGCACGGAACAGCTCGTGGATGCGCTCGATCAGACGGTCAGCTGCATTGGATTCGTCACAGGTGGTGTCCCCCAGATAGCGCATGATCTCCACGTACTTCTCCGGCACGGCGTTTCTGGTGTACGCAATGCTGGGAATCTGCGCCACGCCGACCCCAAGACCGTGGGGAATCTTATGCAGTACCGACAGCGGACAGCTGACGGCGTGGGGCAGAATACAGCCGTCCTTGGACTGGGCAATGCCGGCGTACATGGATGCCAGCGACATGTAGATGCGAGCCTCCTTGCTGCCCTCTACGGCATCCGGCAGATACTGGAACGTGAGCTTGATGGCTTCCAGCCCCAGCAGCTCCGCCAGCTTGTTGTCCAGATTGGAGGCATATGCCTCAATGGCGTGTCCCAGCACATCCAGACCGGTGTTTGCGGTGATATTGCGGGGAACGCCAAAGGTCAGCGCCGGATCAACGAACGCATAGGTCGGTGCGATTTCGGTGGTAAGCATCAGATCTTTCTTCTGGCTCTTGTCCGTAATGACGATACAGTCGGAGACCTCCGAGCCTGTGCCGGACGTGGTGGGGAGCGCTGCCACTGGCAAAAACTTCTCTGTGGGAACTTTCATGTCATCGCCACGCATGAGCATGTAGTCCTCAATACTGCCGCCATTGGTGGCAACCACTGCTGCGCCCTTGCCCACATCCATGACGCTGCCGCCGCCCACGGCAATGATGAGCTTTGCACCGAACTCTGCGCAGAGCTTTCCGCAAGCGTCCACCTGAGAGGACAGCGGATTCTGCCGAATGTCCTGATAGACGGTGTAGGCAATACCGTTCTCCTCCAGAATCTTCCGGATGGGGTCGAGCATGCCGATGGAAGCCAGTACGGGGTCTGTCACCAGAACTACCTTGTCTGCCTTTTCCCGTTCCACTGCCTTCATGATCTCCGAAACCTTGCCCACGCCAAACTCAATGATGGTGGGAAATTCAAATGTAAATGCTGGTATCATATTCTTGCCCTCCTGCGTTTATTCAAACCAACCTGTGGGACACACGTTGGTGTTGATATTAATCTGCTTGACCTCCGTATAGTCGTCCAGTCCGTAGGTACCCAGCTCTCTGCCGATACCGCTCTGCTTGTAACCGCCCCACGGTGCTTCCGGATAAACCGGCCCATAGGTGTTGATCCAAGTGATGCCGGCACGAATCTTCTTGACCACACGGAGCGCCTTGGCGCTGTCGCTGGTGAAGATCCCGGCTGCCAGACCATAGGTGGTGTTGTTCGCCAGCTGAATTGCCTCTTCCTCGCCGTGGAACTTCTGAATGACAACCACCGGTCCGAAGATCTCCTCCTGCACAATGCGCATTTCCGGCGTGGTGTCGGTGAAAATCGTCGGCGCAATGAAGTAGCCCTTTTCGTACTCCGGCTCTGTCATGCGGTAACCGCCGAGCGCTACTGTTGCGCCCTCTTCCTTGCCGATTTCAATGTACTTCAGCACCTTTTCCATGTGCTGTTTGCTGATAACCGGTCCCATCTTTACGCCCTCTTCAAAACCGTTGCCGATCTTGATCTTCTTGGCGCCCTCAATGAGCTTTTCCAGATAGCGGTCATAGATGGTATCCTCCACAAGGATGCGGGAGCCTGCGCTGCAAACCTCGCCCTGATTATAGAACATGCCGTACAGACCGTAGTCCACTGCCGTGTCAAAATCGGCGTCGGCAAAGATGATGTTCGGAGACTTGCCGCCCAGCTCCAGCGAGATGCCCTTGACATTGCTGGAGGCTGCGCACATGATCTTTCTGCCAGTGACAATACCGCCGGTAAATGCGACCTTGTCCACATCCAGACTGGATGCCAGCGCATTGCCCACAGTCGCACCAGCGCCCATGACCAGATTGACAACACCCTTGGGGAAGCCAACCTTCTCCATCATCTCCGTCATCAGAATTGCCGAAAGCGGTGTGATTTCCGATGGCTTCAGGATAATGGCATTACCGGCTGCCAGCGCCGGCGCAAGCTTCCAGATTGCCAGAGAGATCGGGAAATTCCATGCGACGATCAGCGCACAGACACCAAGCGGTTCCCGCACAGTCATGGCATGCACTGCCGGATCGTTCAGGTCATAGGTCTGACCTGTGGGCTGTGTCACAATGCCGGCATAATACCGGAGAATGTTGGCAGAATCGTAGACATCGTACTCCGACTCGATCAGCGCCTTGCCGGTGTTGAGCGTCTCCGCCTTTGCCAGCTTTTCCACATTTGCCTCCATCTCATCCGCAAAGCTCCGCAACAGCGCAGCTCTCTCGTATGCCGGTGTGTCGCCCCAGCCATCTTCATAGAAGGCTTTCTTCGCTGCGGCAATGGCATGCTCGGCATCTTCCACCGTGCCCTCTGCCACATGGCAGATCACCGAAGCATCATAAGGGTTGATGACCTCTCTGGTCTCTCCCGAAGAGGATGCCACCCATTCTCCGCCGATGAACATTTTTCCTGTTTCCATTTGTGATTCCCCGCCTTTCTTGATTCCCTGCCGTCCGGCAGGTTCTACGCATTTGGCTCATACTGAGAGCTCGTGTTCATAGGCGTCTATCTACGTCTTTTCGGCAAATTTTGTTGCATACTGCGTTAAAAATTCTTGCCATACGAAAGTATGCCCGCAAATTTTTGCCTTGTCTGCAAAAAAATTTGCTCGAAAATCCGCATATATTTCCTATGAGCACAAGCTCTAAAAAATACTGATGGCAAATGAAAAGCGGCATCCGGAACGGGAAAGCTGTCCCGCATGTCGAACGCCGTTGTTCTCTCTTTTTCTTTGCACGCTGCTGTATTTTTCTGATTCTATTATACAAAGGAAACGTCTAAAAAGTGTCGAAACTGCGTTGAAATTTAAGAATCTATTTCCATCTTTTTTATAGCAAAAAAGGGCGGATCACTCCACCCTTACACTGATTCCATTTTGGAAAACAGCTCAGCAAAACGCCTCGGCAATCACCACATACGCCGGCTTCCCCGGCAGCAGCTCGATGACCTCCTCCTGTTCCGACGGTTCCCGCACAAACAAGCTTCCCACCGGCAGGCGAATCTCCTCGCCGCCAAGCTTCAGCGTCATGTCTGTATCCCGGCAGTACAGCATGCTGTGCGCCTGCTTTGCCGCATAGAACAAATCCTTGCCCTGGCAAAAATACGCTTTCTGCACCCCTCTGCAGCCCCGCAGCATCAAATTGAAGTCCACGCACTGTCCCTCGCTGACGGTATCATCTCCGCCGTGAAAATGGATGGTGTCGTAGGCGTTCAGCTCCTGTGGCTCTGATACGCCGGTGCGGATGGAGATCTTCCCCTCCAGCACCGTGAGGAATCGTTCTACGCCGTCCAGTTTGGTGAACACGGAAACCGCATCCTCCACCGCAGCACTGCTGATGCGGAACCGGAAGTCCCGATTGCGGTAGGAACTGCCTGCCGGAAAGATCATCATCTGCGTGGTAGAACCGCCGCTCCAGCGGCTGG
>NZ_FR898030.1:18818-42616 GCF_000437175.1 Ruminococcus sp. CAG:330
GCCGCTCCAGCGGCTGGGCTGCATCTGTTCCGGCGTGATAATGACATAGCTCATATCTTTCCTCCCTCCAGAATCCTGCCTGCCTTGATGACGTGCTCCACCTGATTGACACCTGTGTGGTAGACCAAAAACTGATAGCTGGGATACCGCAAGATCAAAAGATCTGCTTTCTTGCCAACCTCAATGGAACCGATGGTGTCCGCATGTCCCAGTGCAGCAGCACCGTTCAGCGTCAGCGCTGTCAGTGCCTCCTCCATAGACATGTGCATGTGAATGACTGCCAGCGCCAGCATCAGCGGAATAGAGTTGGAGAAACAGCTTCCCGGATTGTAGTCGCTTGCCAGCGCTACCGCTGCACCGCCGTCGATAAGCTTTCGAGCCGGTGCGTATGGCTTCGCCAGACAGAACGCTGTGTTGGGCAGCAGCGTTGCCACTACATGCTTCTCCGCCAGCGCTGCAATGCCATTGTCGGAGATTGCCAGCAGGTGATCGGCGGAAGTTGCGCCCAGTTCTGCAGCAAGCTCTGCACCGCCAAGGCACTCGATCTCGTCTGCATGAAGCTTCAGAGCAAAACCCAGACGCTTTGCCGCCTGTAGAATGGTACGGGTCTCTTCGATGTCAAAGACGCCGTCCTCACAAAAGACATCGCAAAATTCCGCCAGATGCTGTTCCCGGATCATGGGCAGCATCCGCTCCGTCAGAAAGCAAACGTATTCCTTGGAGCGCCCGGTGTATTCCAGCGGAACGGCATGAGCGCCAAGATAGGTGACCGCCAGATCCATGCAGCTCTCCTGTTTCAGTTCCTGCATGACAGAGAGCATTTTCAGTTCGCATGCCTCGTCCAGTCCGTAACCGCTCTTACCCTCCATGGTGGTCACGCCCTGTGCCAGCATCTCACGCATCCGCTGTTTGCCAAGGCGCTTCATTTCCTCCCGACTGATCTCCCGTGTGGCAGAGACGGTCGCCTGAATGCCGCCGCCACGCCGCAGCAATTCCAGATAGGGCGTACCGGCAATGCGGTCGAGAAACTCCTGCTCCCGATATCCGCCAAAGAGGAAGTGAGTGTGGGAGTCCACGAAGCCGGGAATGACTGCCTTTTGTCCGGCATCCATGCAGCAATCCATCTCTGTCAGAGGGTGTTCCCGGAGCACCTCTTCCTGACTGCCCACTGCACGGATTATGCCGTCCTCTGCATACACTGCCGCATTGGAGAGCACCCGAAGCTCGCCCATCTCCTTGCCCCGGCGTGCGGAAGTCCCCAGCGGCGTGGCAAGCTGCCCGATGTTGTATACCATGGTTTTCATATTGCTGCACCCTCTTTTCGATCTGTGATTATGCGCCAATGCTGTGCATGGTCTGCTGTACCATTTCCAGAACCTCCGGTTCGCTGATGCGCAGCAGCTTGCCGTCCTGCATGGTGGTTTCACCGTTGACCACCACACGTGCAATGGCATCTGGCTGCATGGAGTACACCAGATTCGGTAAAATCTGTTCGCCGGAATCGGAGATAGGCTGCATAGACATGACATCCGTTCGCACGCCCACAAAGTCGGCATAATTCCCCGCCTTGATCTCACCGACGGGCAGTCCCAGCAGCTTTCCGCCGTCCTCCGTTCCCATGCGGAACGCATCCTCATAATTCAGGCACATGGCGTTGAGGGTGGATGCCTTTTGCAGCAGCGCTGCCATGCGCATCTCCTCAAAGACACTGATGCGGTTGTTGGAACAAGCGCCGTCTGTTCCCAGTCCGATGAGCACACCACTCTTCTTCATGTCCACCAGATTGGTGATGCCGTCTGCTAAAAACATGTTGCTGGACGGGCAATATGCCAGCTTTCCGCCCTTTCTGCCCAGCAGCTCGATCTCCGCCTGTTTGAGCCAGACGCCGTGGACGATGACCATGCTGTCATCCACCACGCCGATGTGATCCAGATACTCAATGGGCGTCATGCCGTCGTGTTCCCGCATCACCTGTTCCACCTCGAACGGCTCCTCTGCCACGTGGATGTGATAGCAGCAGCCCATCTCCCGTGCCAGCTGATGCCCTGCCAGTACCATCTCTGTAGAAGCTGCATGAAGGCTGTGGGGTGCCGGCAGAACCGTAACCATCTGGTCGCCGGTGCCGTTGTATTTCTTCATCAGCTCCCGTGTGTTCTCCGTTGCCGTGGCAACGTCCTCCACATAGCCAGCCGGTGCGCCGTCCCAGTCGTACATGGTGCGTGCCAGCACCAGACGAATGCCCACATCCTGCGCAGCTTTTACGATCATCTCATCACTTTCTCTGCCGTAAGTGTGCATATAAAAGAAATCGCTCACTGTGGTCACACCACACTTCATCATTTCGCTGAATGCAAAGACCGCACCACGGTAGATGTCCTCTCTGGTCAGACGGGGCGAGAACCGGTAGAGCGCCTCATCCCGCCACTCCAGAAACGGGCGGTCGCAGGACAGACCACGCAGCAGGCTCTGGAAGCAGTGGTTATGTACATTGACAGTACCGGCAGTCATCACCAGATTGTCCCAAACCTCTCGCTTCGCCTCCGGATATTTTTGCGCCAGCAATTCGAGCGTTCCGGTTTCCTTGATTTTCCCGTCCTCGCAAAGGACACCCATGCCCTTCTGAAGTGCATGGTTCAGATATACATATTGAGGTTGATACAGTACCGTCATTTTTCCCGCTTCCTTTCTCAGTCTAGTCCCTCATCCATTTTCAGCAGCGCCAGCAACATGGCGTTGCCCGTGCGCCGAATGGACTCCGGTTCGGTGTATTCCTGTGGGCAGTGGCTCTTTCCGCCCACGCTTCGGGTGAAGATCATTCCGCCCTTAGTGACACGCTGCATATTGGCGGCATCGTGTCCCGCCATGCTCACCAGCACCTGATCGCCCTCGCCGGTTTCCAGCATTGCCTCCTGCACAAAATGCTGCACCTGTGTATCCATGGGCATGGGCGGCTGATCCAGATTCAGGCGGCGGCGAATCTCCACGCCACGCTCCCGCTGAATCTTCTCACAGACTGCATCCATTGCCTTAGCGATCTCATGTGTCACGGTTTCCGAACAAGTGCGGATCTCCATGGTCAGCGTTACCGTTCCCGGCACAATGCCCACGGCGTTTGGTTCCATGGTGAAGTTGTTCACCGTTCCCACAACATCATCGGATGCACGCTCCCGCAGCAGCTTCTCAAAGGCAAGGGAGAACTCCGCTGCTGCATTGAACGCATCCTTCCGGCGCTTCATCGTAGTTGTGCCGGCGTGATTTGCCTCGCCGGTAAACACAATGTCCTCCCGATAGATACCGGTGATGCAGCTGACCGATGCCGTGTGCAGTCCTTTTTCCTCCAGCCGACAGCCCTGCTCGATGTGGCACTCCAAAAATGCCCGAATCTGCTCCGGCTGAATCCGGATATCGTCCGCCTTAGTGATATCTCCGCCGATCTGCTGCATACAGCTCTGTAAATTCGAGCCGTCGATACGGTTGCGCAGCCGTTCCAGATCCGCCCGTGTCAGCCGGCCGCTGAGCACCTTGCTTCCCAGTGTGGACACCTGAAACGGATTCGGCTCTTCTCCGGTGAAGCTGACCAGCCCGAACGGATGGCGTGTTTTCATACCGTTTTCCTGCAGGGTTTCCAGAATCTCCGTGGCGATCAGCACACCAAGAGCACCGTCAAACATTCCGCCGTCCGGCACAGCATCGTGGTGCGAGCCGAACACAATGGGCGGAAGAGGTTCTGTTCCCGCTGCAAATGCCCACAGATTGGCGATGCCGTCGATCTGAATGTCCACATTCAGGTGACTCTTCCAGTACGACAGAATCCACTGCCGTGCCTCCCGATCCGCCTGCGAGCCAAGAGCACGGTCAATTCCGCCACCGGCATTTCTGCCGATCTTCCCCAGTTCCTGCAAATTCTTTTCCAGACGGTCAATGTTGATGTTCATTCTGTTCACCTTCTTAAATGAGCGAGGCATCTGCAATGCCCTCTTCACCATAATACGGATTGTGAGAGGCAACTCTCCACGGATTCTCTACCAATGTATTCCGCAGCGCCTCACCCATAGCATGAAAAGCCGATTTCCAGCTGTGATGCTGATCATTTCCTTTCAGCAAATCCAAATGGCAGGTCGTCCGATTTTCCAAATCCGGAAGATAATCCAGCGATACCCGAACCGAAACACACAATTCCTTGGTGTTCTTATGCAGTACAATTTGCCTGCCATCATAAGATTCCAATTCGAATAATTTTGCCATGGGGAACACTCCTTTCAAAGACGATCACAGACGCTCCGCAATCCATGCATCCATTTTCTGAAGCCGTTCGGAAAGGCGTGTGTTCTCGCTGTAGTCAATGGGACAGTCGATGATGCACGGCACGTTCTGGGAAAATGCATCCTCCAGCACCGGAATAATTTCCTCGGCGCTCTGAATGCGGTAACCCTTTGCGCCCATGCTCTCCGCAAACTTCACAAAATCCGGATTGGTGAAATCCGTAAAGCAGCTGGAACCGAAGTGATCCTCCTGCTTCCAGCGAATCAGCCCATAGCCGCTGTCGTTGAAGATCATCACCACAATGGGCACGCCAATGCGCAGTGCGGTTTCCATCTCCTGACAGTTCATCATGAACCCGCCGTCGCCGGACACTGCCAGCACCTTTTTCTCCGGATAGATCAGCTTCGCAGCGATTGCGCCCGGCACGCTGATTCCCATGGAGGCAAAGCCGTTGGAGATGATGCAGGTGTTGGGGTGGTAACAGTTGTACTGTCTGCCGATCCACATCTTGTGTGCTCCCACATCAGAGATCAGGATATCCTCCTGTCCCAGCACCTGCCGAATGTCGTGCAGGACACGCTGGGGTTTGATGGGAAATCCGTCATCGGATTCTGCGGCGCTGTAGTCCTCCAGCATCAGTTTTTTCAGCCGGAAAAACAGCTCCGGCTCGTTCTCCCGATGACAGCGGACAGCAATCTTCTCCAGCGAATCGGAGATATCCCCCACTACCTGCACCTGCGGCTGGTACAAGCTGTGGATGTGCGCCGGACGCACGTCCAAATGGATGATCTTGTGGTTCTGAGTGCGGTTCCACTTCGACGGAGAGAACTCCACGATATCGTATCCCACAGCGATAACCAGATCACTGTTATCCAGCATGACGTTCTGGAAATCCCGCTGGGGAATGCCCATAGTTCCCATAGAATACCGGTTGTCCATGGGAATGATGCCCTTTGCCATCATGGTATTGATGACCGGAATTTTCAGCTGCTCCGCAAACTTTGTCAGTGCCTCTGCTGCATGGGCACGAACGGCACTGTGTCCTGCCAGAATCACCGGATGCTCTGCCTGAAAGATCAGACCGGCAGCCTTTTCCACATCTGCCACGCCTGTCAGCTCCTGATGCACTGCGGTGTGGCGCATGGGCATGACGTTGGGATCTTCAGGGACGGGCAGCTTTGCGATGTCATTGGGCAGATCGATGTGCGCTGCACCGGGCTTCTCGCTCTCGGCATACTTGAATGCGATCCGCACGATCTCGTTGATGGAGTCCGGACGGACGATCTGCTTGCTGCGCTTGGTGATGGGCGTAAACATCTGCACCAGATCCAGGAACTGGTGGGAGGTGATGTGCATCCGGTTGGTGTCCACCTGACCGGTGATTGCAACCAGCGGTGCGCCGTCGCTGTTGGCATCTGCCACGCCGGTGACCAGATTGGTTGCGCCCGGCCCCAGCGTGGAAAGACAGACACCTGCCTTTCCCGTCAGTCTGCCATAGACATCCGCCATAAATGCTGCGCCCTGTTCGTGCCGTGTGGTAATAAACTGAATGGAGGAATTCCGGAGCGCCTGCATGACGTCCAGATTCTCCTCTCCGGGAATCCCGAAGATATATTTCACGCCTTCATTTTCCAGACACCGCACCAGCAGTTCTGCTGCGGTCATAGTCGGCGAATCCTTCTTCATCATAAACCATCAGTCCTTTTTTTCGCCCGCCTCCGGATTGACCACTGACGCAACCGGCTCTCCCCACAGGAAAGCAACTGCATTTGCTGCAGCAGTGC
Source organism: Ruminococcus sp. CAG:330 (assembly GCF_000437175.1). Lineage (NCBI taxonomy): Bacteria > Bacillati > Bacillota > Clostridia > Eubacteriales > Oscillospiraceae > Ruminococcus > Ruminococcus sp. CAG:330. The sequence continues at coordinate 24,866 of NZ_FR898030.1, forward strand.
ACTGCAATTCGTCCAGAGAGGACTGTGTTAAATAGGAGATATGGGGTGTAACAAAAATCCCGTCTGTATGGAGCATGGGATTGTCCGGCTTCGGCGGTTCTTCACAGAGAACATCCAGACAAGCACCGGCAATCTCCCCGGACTGCACTGCCTCGATCAGCGCAGCCTCATCCACTGTTCCGCCACGGGAGGCGTTGATGAGATAGGCAGTCGGCTTCATCTGCCGGAACGCCTCGGTACTCAGAAAGCCCTTGGTTTCCTCGGTCAGACGCATGTTCAGGCTGACATAATCCGCCTGCGCCAGACCATCCTCCAGCGAAACTGCTTTCACACCCATTGCCTGCGCCTGCTCCGGCGAAACATAGGGGTCGTAGCAGAGCACCTCCATGCGCATTGCCTTTGCCTTAGCGGCAACGGCTCCGCCGATTCTGCCAAGCCCGATGATGAGCAGCTTCGAACCGGCAATGCGGTGAATCAGATGCTTGGCAGCCATTGCGCCCCACGCACCGCCACGGCAGCTCTTGGCATATGCCAGCAGTGTCTTATTACAGTGGTAGATGGCAGCGATCACGTAGTCCGACACATCCTCGGTGCAATAGCCGGGAACGTTGGCAACGGCGATGCCCTTTGCAGTAGCAGCATCCACGTCCACGTTATCGTATCCTACGCCGTACACCGAGATGATCTTGCACTTTTCCAGCTGTGCAATCAACGGCGCATCCAGCTGCATGCTCACCTGTACCAGAATGGCATCAGCGCTTTCCGCATATTTTTCTGCGTCCTCCCGATAGCTGCGGCCGGAAACCACGATCTCCGCATTCGGGAAGGCTTCCTGAATGACCTTGGTTTCAATTGCGTAGCTCTCCCATTCGTCATCAATGATCCAGATCAACGGTTTCATATGTTCTCTCCTCCCTCATTACGGATTGACCCAATCTCTCGGCACGCCGCCCTCCAGTGCGGTAATGGCATTGCCGCAGGCACGGCGCTTCAGTTCCTCGAAGGAATCCACGGAAATGTACGAGATATGCGGTGTGACATAAAGCTCGTCGCAGTCGAAAATCTCCTCCTGATACGTGGGCGGCTCTGCGGAAATGACATCCAGCATCGCTCCTCGGAACAGCCCCTCCCGCTTGGCACGAATGAGGTCATCCTCCACAAAGACTTTGCCGCGTGCGGTATTGACCAGAAATGCTGATGGCTTCAACAGCCGCAGCTGCGCATAGGTGATGAGTCCGGTAGTTTCCGGCGTGAGGATGGCGTTGACGCTGACATAATCTGCACGGGAGAAGCCCTCCTCCAGCGTATCCACCTTTTCCACGCCTTTTTCCGCCAGCGCTTCCCTGCTGACATACGGGTCATAGGCGATCACATGCATCTGATGCACCTGTGCTTTCTTTGCCACAAGGCTGCCGATGGTGCCGCATCCGACAATCAGCAGTGTGGATTCCCGCAGGCGAATGCCCTTGTCCTCCACCGCATTGGCACCCCACTTGCCAGCGGCAAGCGCTTCCTCTGCCACCAGAAAATGTTTGTTTGCCGCAAAAATCGCAGCCATCACATAATCGGAGAGGTCCTCGGCGCAGTAGCCGGACACGTTGGTGACATAGATACCCTTTTCCTTGGCTGCTGCAATATCCACCCGATCATAACCGCCGCCGTACACAGCGATGATCTTGCACTTTTTCAAGCGCTGAATGGTGGCTGCCGGCATGGGAGCATATACCTGACAGATGACGGCATCGGCGTTTTCCCCGAATGCGTCCAGATCTGCGGCATAGTCGTAGGTGGAAAAGCGGATGTCACAGTCCGGATACTGTGTCTTCAGGAGCTGCTTCTCCAGCTCATAATCCGGCCACTCCTCATCAATGATCCAAATCAACGGTTTTTCCATGAGAACACATCTCCTCTCTCATCGCTTTCCCAAAATTCTCGCATCTACGGCACACAGTCCATCCTCATACAGGAAGATGGGGTTCAGGTCGGCTTCTTCCAGATCCGGATACCGGAACGGCAGCTCTGAAAATGCGGCAATTGCCTTTGCCAGCGCATCCAGATCGCAGCCAGACTCGCCACGAACGCCTTTCAGCAGCGGATACATCTTGATCTCGCCAATCATTTCACGGGCAGTTTCCTCGGAAACCGGCGCAACACGGAATGTCACATCCTTGAGCACTTCGGTGTAGATACCGCCCATGCCAAATGCAACCACCGGCCCGAACTGGGAATCTCTGGTCAGCCCCAGAATGACTTCCCTACCGCTCTTGAGCATGGGGCAGAGAATTGCGCCACGGAAATCTTTTCCCTCGCCGATCTTCTCCAAACGGTCAAACGCCTCTCCTGCCTGCTCCGGCGTAGAGATGTGCAGAATGACACCGCCCACATCCGACTTGTGAATGATCTGCGGCGAAACCACTTTCATGACCAGCTCGGTATCCCGTGCCGCAGCAGCTGCCATGGCTTCCTCTCTGGTGCGGACAAATGCATAGTCCGGAACGGGAATGCCATTCTTTTGCAGCAGTGCCATTGCCTCCGGTTCCAGCAAACGATTCGAGGTTTCGAACAGCTTGCCCTCCGGTTCTGCGGCAGCGAAACAGGAGGCATCGCCTGCGCTCTGTTTCCACTCGCTGTAGGCAGCCATCTTTTCCAGCACAAAGGCTGCATCCTCGCCGATCTCATAGCACGGAATGCCGTTTGCCTGCAAATAGGCGATGCTCTCTGTCACATCGGTACCCACCTGCATCACTGCACACACCGGCTTTCCAACGGATTTCGAAGATGCCACGATCTGTTCTGCCACCGGCATGGACTGAAGGTAAGGCGTGCCCACGTAAATCACCACGGAACCGTCCATCTCCTGCAGCATGGTTTGCGCTGCCCTGCCGTACTGTTCGCCGGTTCCCTCCACGGTGATATCCACCGGATTCTTCATGCCGGCATAGGCGGGCAGGAATTCTGCCAGTGCTGTCCGGATCTCCGGCGAGGTCTCCGGCACCTGCATATTCAGCTTATCCGCACGGTCGGTGGTCATGACACCGGGACCGCCGGAGTTGGTGACGATGGCGATTTTCCGTCCCTCCATGGGCGGCATCAGGGAGAAGCCCTTGCAGACCTCAAACAGTTCTTTCAGCGTATCCACACGAATGGCACCGCACTGCTTTAGCGCTGCATCGAACACTGCATCCGAGCCAGCCATAGCGCCGGTGTGGGACATTGCCGCACGCTGTCCCATGCTGGAACGGCCGGACTTGACGACAACCACCGGCTTTACCAGTGCAGCCTGCTTGACTGCCTCCATAAAGGCTCTGCCGTCCTTGACAGATTCCAGATACAGAGCGATGACCTTGGTTTCCGCATCGGTTTTCAGGTATTCCAGCAGGTCAATGACGGTCAGGTCGGCGCCGTTGCCGTAGCTCAGGAACTTGGCAATTCCAACGCCATCGTTGCCGGACAGTGCCATAAATTCACCGCCCACAGCACCGCTCTGGGAGATCATGGAGATGCTTCCCTTGGGCGGCATAGTTTCCAGCGTTGCCACCAGATTGCCGTGGGTGTTGATCAGTCCGGCACAGTTCGGGCCGACACAGCGAATGCCATACTTTCCGGCGATCGCCATGACCTCCTTTTCTCCTGCTGCGTTTCCAGCTTCCGAGAAGCCGGAGCTGATGATAATGGCAGCCTTTACGCCTTTCTGTCCGCACTCCTCCATGATGCCTGCCACCGTCTTGGCAGGTGCTGCAATGACAGCCAGATCAACCGGCCCTTCGATTTCCAGAATCGAGGTATATCCCGGCACGGCTTCCACGCCCAAGCCCTTGGGATTGACCGCATAGATCGTCTCCATACCGCCCTCCATCAGGCGATGCACCAGCACGTTTGCCAGCTTTCCGGGGGAAGCGGAACCAAATACCGCCGTGCTCTTCGGGGAAAACATTACATCCAGATTCATTGTCCTCAGCCTGCCTTTCTGATCGTTCTATGAGTTAAGCCTTTTCCGCTGCATATGCCAGTCCGGCACGAAACGTCTTGAGATTGCTCTCCGCCACCTTCGGCCAGCGGTTGGCGATGGTTTCTTCAATGTCCGCTACAGAAAACAGATTCCGCAGCGCTGTGTTGGCGAAGATCACGCCGAGCACGAACAGGTTCGGGCGTGCATAAGAAGGCACGTCCTCCGAACGAATGTAGCTGTAGGAACCGCCTGCCTTCTGAATCTCGCTGCACACGGTCTCCTTTTCCGGATATGCGCCGTGTCCCAGCATGACATCCGTGGGCAGCCACTTTTCGCCCAGCACCACATATTCTGCATCGGGCTTGGCGTAACGGATGGCACGGAGGGTTTCGCACAGTTCCATGGAAACCACCAGATCGGCGCTTCTCTGGCTGATGCTGGGGCTAAAGGTATCCGGCGCTCTGCCGATACGCAGCTGCGCTTTGACGAATCCGCCACGCTGTGCCATGCCCTTGGTGGGATAATAGTTGATGTCCACATTCTCCCGTGTGGCAGTGAGTGTGATAATATCTGCAATGGTCAGCACGCCCTGACCGCCGACACCGACGATATAAATATCAAAATAGTTCTTCATTTTCGTACCACACCTTTCTTATTCCGCTTGCTTTTCAATGGCACCGACCGGACAAACCTGTGCGCAAAGTCCGCAGTTATTGCAGGTGGACGGATCCAGCGCAATGGAATTCTCGCCCAGTGTGATTGCCGGACAGCCGGAAACATGAATGCACTTTCTGCACATGATACATTTTTCCGGAATGACCTTGACCGGCGAATACTTGACCTTTCTTCTCGCTGCCTGAATTGCACACTCTCTTCTGGAGAGGATGAGCTTGACGCCATCCTTTTCCAGACATTCCTTTACGGCATCTGCCACAGACAGATGATCGTATGGGTCAACCACATAGAGGTTCTCCTCGGAGATGCCCAGACCCTTGACTACCTGAATCAGATCCAGCTGCTGCCACTCGCCCATCTGACAGGACTGAACGGTACCCGGATTGACCTGCATGCCGGTCATTGCAGTCCAGCCGTTGTCCAGAATGACTACTGTCATGTTGATGTGGTGTTGTACGGCGTTGACCAGACCGGTCATACCGGCGTGGAAGAACGTGGAGTCGCCAATGGTGGCGATGATCGGGGACGGGATATTGCTGTAGGCAAAGCCCTGTGCCAGCGGAATCGAAGCGCCCATGGCAAGCTCTGTCCACAGGATTTCGAAAGGCGGACTGATGCCCAGAATGGTACATCCGATGTCGCCGGTGATGAGCACATCCTTTTTCTTCAGACCGGCTTTCTTCAGACCGGCTTCAATGCCCATGTACGTGCCACGGTGCGGACAGCCTGCGCAGAAGCCGATGGGCCGCTTGGTGCAGTTGTCCTCCGGTGCAGCCTTGAAATCGGCGAAGCATTCCGGCAGTGCAACATCCAGTGCCTTGCAGATACCCTTGCGGAGAATCTGCGCATCGTATTCGCCGATACGCTCATAGGTGCCGTCCTCCTTGCCGAGAATCTTCACCTGCTTGCCCATTTTATACGCCTGCATGTAAACGTACTTCTCAATGTGTCCCTCCAGCTCCTCGGCGATCAGCAGGGTGGAGCAGTGGGAGATCATGGTTTCGATCTTCTCCTTGGCAAAGGGAATAGAAGCGATCAGCTCCAGCGATGAGATCTCAGATACATCCACACCAGCCTCCGACAGACTCTCCAGCGCCTCATTCTGGTAGCCGTTGGTGATGCCCACAGAGATAATGCCGACGCCATCCTTCTTGCCCAGACGCATGCGGTTCCGATCCTGCTGTGCAATGATTTCCTCCGCCTTTGCCAGACGTGCGATCAGGTCACGGTGCTGCGTCATACAGATGGCAGCGCCGGCCTTAGTGAACTTTGCGGTATCCCGTACTGGCAGCGGCTGGGATTCCGGCGGCAGGATACGTTCTTCCATCTCGATGCAGGCGTGAGACTGGGAGTTGTTAGTCACCAGCCGCACAAACACCGGCCCGCCGATCTGCTCGGAAAGCTCGAACGCAAACTTGGTCAGCTCATAGGTCTCTGCCACAGAGCACGGTTCCAGCATGGGCATATCCGACATAAGGGCAAAGCCTCTGGTGTCCTGCTCGCACATACCGGCGGTCACACCCGGATCGTCTGCTACATAGACGACCAGACCGCCCTTACATCCCGAATAAGCGATACCGATCAGAGAGTCATAGCACACGTTCAGACCGGACATCTTCATGGTGCACAGCGCACGGCTTCCCGCCAGTGCAGCACCGGCTGCCACCTCAAACGCTGTCTTTTCATTGGTACTCCATTCCACGTAGGTTCCCGGCAGATCCATCTTCAACAGACTGGAAATCACTTCTGTGGAGGGGGTGCCCGGATAACCGCTGACCACCTTCACGCCGGCACGCAGAGCGCCATAGGCAATGGCTTCGTTTCCGCTGACTGTCTTTTTCATCTTACGCTTCCTCCTTTACGGTGATCACGCCATTGGTCGCATCCACTGCGACCTTGTCGCCGTCCTTGATATTTGCATAGAACTCCGGATCCACCCGATCCACCAGCGGTTCTTCCATGATGATGGCGCTTGCCACCAGCGTGGTGTCCGGATTCTGAATGATCATTGCCTTGGGTTCCATCCCCGTCATTTTCAGCTGGTACATGCCGTCCGCCTGTACCACAGAGCTGCCCTTGCCGTTGGGGAAAACCAGAATCTTTCCGGCGATGCTCTTGCCGAACAGGCAGTGGCTCTTTTCAATCACAACGCCTGTTTTCGGATCGACCAGGTAAAAACAGAAGTCGTCCTTGGAGAGCAGAATCTCGCCCTCCGCACATCCCTCTGAGATTTTATGACACGAATAAGTTTTCATGGTGCTTCGTTCCCCCTTCGCTTACTTTCGGTAACCCTGAATCTCGCCGCACAGCGCAGCTTCTACTGCCTGCTCCAGCGGGACAACCACAAATTCCATCTGCCGGCGGCGTGTATAATATGCACACTTGGGCGAATCGGTGACGCCCTTCTTGCCGTACAGGAACTTCCAGCATGGCTGATCCATACAGGTATCCGAGAAAATATGACCGCCTGCCTGACGAATCGTCTCTTCGTAGCCCATCTTCTTCGCCAGATCCAGCGACAGTCCGGAGGTCATCACAAACAGCGGCACTGCCAGCTTCTGTCCCCTGACCATCTCAGCAATGACACCGATCTGGTCGATGGTGAGGTGAGGACATCCGAACAGGGCGAAATCGATCTTGCCGTACGGATCGGTCAGCATGGACTGCATGGAGCGCAGGTCATCGTTGGTAATGGTGACCTCCTCCCGCACTTCCTCGCCGTGGAACGCTGCCTCAATGGTGGGTGCCTCCGGTGTGAATCCGACGATGTGGTACATTGCCACATTGCCGCCGGTGTTCAGCTGCGCACCCAGATTCATGAGGGATTCCTTGGTGGGATTTTTCAGTCCGGTAAACACCGGCAGCTTAAACCCGATCTTCTGCGGCGCAAAGTAGCCCAGCAGCTGATAGTCGAAATCGTTCTCCATGTCGGCTTCCACATGGACCAGAATCTCACCCTTGCGGTTCTCGTCCAGCAGGTAGCCGTAATACGGAACTACGCCGGTCACCGCTGCGCAAAGAGCACTCTGTGCTGCCTCACGGTTGGTTCTTGCACCGTATACGGAATTCATAAACGGGGTGCAGCTGGACTCCGAGAAAGAGCAGATCTCGCCGAACCGAGGCACATTCTTCTCCAGATACGGCGTGCAGTCATACGTCATGATCGCACCCAGCGCATTGTATGCCGCATGGGTTCGCTTGACGATTGCCTCATCCTCCGGCTCCAGTTTGGTGACGCAGCTGAGCTGCTCCCAGTTGAAAGAGGGATTGACGGTGGGGCGGACCCGGCACGTCGCACCGCCAGCCACCAGCTTTTCCGCAAACCAGAGGTCTGCCTCCTGATTGCTCAGCGCCACATGGGTTCTGGATACGGGCACCATATACGGCGCATCGTATGCCTCCCCGATTGCCACCTGTATTTTCATTGCAAGCTGTACACCGGCACCAAATTCGCCGTCCAGCATTGCCTGTTCTTCTTTTGTTAGTTTCATGGTCAACCGCTCCCTTCTTTATTCGGAAATCGCCTTTTCGATCACTGTATCATCAGCACAATACGGAATGGTGATGTGATCTGTGCCCTGATACAGCTTATTATATTCCAGACACGTTGTGATGGAATTTTCGTTGCGTGCCCAGCTTCTTCTGGAAACGCCCACCATGGTATCCCACGGCATCGCCATGGAGAGGATGGTGTCCACACGCTCGCTGCCGTCCAGCACCATGCCAAATCCGCCGTTTACCGACTTGCCGATGCCGACACCGCCGCCGTTGTGCAGGGCAACCAGACTCATGCCACGTGCACAGTTGCCGGCGAAGCACTGCACTGCCATATCTGCCATGATGTTGGAGCCGTCTTTGATGTTGGAGGTCTCACGGAACGGAGAATCCGTTCCGCCAGTGTCGTGGTGATCTCTTCCCAGCATGACCGGCCCGATCTCGCCGTTTCGCACCATCTCGTTGAACTTCAGGGCAATCTTCATTCTGCCCAGCGCATCCTGATACAGGATACGTGCCTGTGTGCCAACCACCAGATGGTTCTTCTCGGCATCCCGCACCCAGACGTAATTATCTCTGTCCTGATACCGGCGGTTAGGGTCGATACATTCCATAGCTGCACGGTCGGTGGCTGCCAGATCTTCCGGCTTCCCGCTGAGGCATACCCAGCGGAACGGACCATATCCATAGTCGAACAGCTGCGGTCCGAGGATGTCCTCCACGTAGGATGGGAAGATAAATCCGTCCTTTTCGTCCACGCCGTTCTTGCAGATGCTCTTCTCTCCGGCATCGTACACTGCTTTCAGGAAGCTGTTGCCATAGTCGAAGAAGTAGGTGCCACGCTTGGAGAGCTGGCAGATCAGTTCGTAGTGGTGGCGAAGGGACTGGTTGACCAGTTCCACAAATGCCTCCGGCTCTTCTGCCAGCATGCGGGTGCGCTCTTCAAACGAGATGCCCTGGGGACAATATCCGCCGTCATACGGAACGTGGCAGGAAGTCTGGTCGGACAGCAGATCAATGTGGATGTTCTTTGCCAGACAGTATTCCAGCAGGTCGATGACGTTTCCGTGGTAGGCAATGGCGTATGCCTCGCCTTTCTCCTGCTTTTCCTGCACCGTGGCTGCGATCTCGTCCAGATTGTCCATGATGCAGCTGACCCAGCCCTGTTCGTATCGGGTCTGGATGCGGGAGATGTCCACCTCTGCGATCACACTAACCGCACCGGCAATCACAGCAGCCTTTCCCTGTGCGCCGCTCATTCCGCCAAGACCGGAGGAGATGAATAGCTTGCCCTTCAGATCTTCATCCTTGGGAATACCAAGCTTCAATCTTCCGGCATTCAGCAGGGTGTTGAATGTGCCGTGGACGATACCCTGCGGCCCGATGTACATCCAGCCGCCAGCGGTCATCTGCCCGTAGTTTGCCACGCCAATAGCTGCGGCACGGTTGAAATTCTCCAGATCGTCGAACAAACCGGTCATCAGACCGTTGGTGATGATGACTCTCGGCGAGGTCTTGGAGGAACGGAACAGTCCTACCGGATGACCGGATTCCAGCACCAGCGTCTGGGTATCGGTGAGTTCCTCCAGATACTTTTTGATCAGCCGGTACTGCATCCAGTTCTGGCACACCTGACCGGTCTCGCCATAGGTGACCAGTTCGTAAGGATACAGGGCAATTTCAAAATCCAGATTGTTGTCAATCATCACCTGAAACGCCTTGCCCTCGATGCATTTTCCCTTGTACTCGGAGATTGGCTTGCCGTAGATTCTGCCGGACGGGCGGAAGCGGTAGCCGTAAATTCTGCCGTGTTCCATCAGCTCATCGTAGAACTCCTTTGCCATCTGCTCGTGATACCGCTCCGGAATGTAGCGAAGCGCATTCTTTACGGCAAGACGGATATCGGATTCGCTCAGCTTGGACTCCCGTTTCGGTGCACGGCGAATGCCCTCCACAAATTCCGGATACTCCGGCAACTCCATATCCAGTCGAATTGTCATTGCCTGTTCTGCTGCCTGATTATAGTTCATTGTGATTCCCTCCTCGGTTTCTGGAAAAGCACTGCGCCCGCTCGTTTCGGTCGGCTGCCCTGCTTTCTAGTTCCCATTATACCCCTCGCCTGTCAAAAGAACGTTGATTCCAAACGGTACCATTCGACGAAAATCGAGTTTGCCGAGTCCGGAGCGTTGAATTTTAGACGTTTTCCGAGTCGCTTTTTGCTTTTGCACAAATTCCGCATCCATTTCTAAAAAAAATAAAGTTTTAGTTGCATTCAAAATCGAAATATGTTATAATGGGTGAAACTAAAAAAAGACCAGGTGACAATGATGATTCAGATACAACTGCTTTCATTTCCGAAAATCGAAGAAGACGGCGTGCTGATTCGCTTTCCTTATAAAAAGGCAGAGGCACTCTTTTATTATCTTGCCGTAGAAAAATCCATTTCCCGTGATAAGGCTGCCCTCCTGCTCTGGGAGGACGAGGACGAGCTGACTGCAAAAAAGAACCTGCGCCACGCCATTTATATCATCCGCAAAATGTTTCATGACGAGGTGGTCATCTCGCCGCAGAAGTCCATGCTTCAGCTAAATCCATCGGCAGCGGTATCCACCGATCTCGAAAGCTTGGACGGCAGCGCAGACGGCTCGCTTCCCGCATACGACGAATTTCTCAAGGACTTCTCCGTCAAAAATGCGGAGAACTACACCCAGTGGCTGGAGGAGAAGCGCGCCCTCTACAGCGGGCGCTACCTCAACGCCATTTATCAGCACATGCAGTCCGATGCGCTGGAAACTGAACAGGCGGAGGAACTCTTTGAGCGATACACCGCACTGGACGCTTTCGACGAGCGCATTTACATGGCGCTCATGGGAATCTATCAGAAAAAGGAGCTGTTCCACAAGGGCGTACAGCTCTACCAGAAGCTTCAGCAGCTGTTGGAGGAGGAGTTCGGCATTGCGCCCTCCAAAGCAGCCAGCGATCTGTATCACGTTCTGCTGAACCACTGGCTGGACGCCTCGGCAGAACCGGAAACTGTACCGCAGCCGCCCGCAGAGCCAGCTGTACCGAATGCTGCACCGGAAATGCTCCGCAGCGATCTGCTGAACCAACTGCGCACTGCCTATGCTGCTATGCAGAACGTTCTCATCACCGGCGAACACGGCGCAGGAAAGAGCTATCTGGTACGGCAATTTCTGACGGAGATCCCACAGGATACTACGCTGGTGCTTGCAGCAACCTGTTTTCTCGCCGAAAAAAATATGCCGCTCCAATCGTGGAACGACATCATCTTCCAAATAGACAGCGCCATTCAGATGCAGCAGATCTCGCTGCAGCAGTCTTTCATCAACAGTGTGGCGCAGTTCTTTCCCACCTTCGGCGGTGTTATGGCGGAGGACATCCCGCTGACAGATGACCTCTCCAAAAGCTTTCGCTATCGCTCCTGCAAGAACAGCATCCTGCGCATCATCACACAGCTGGCAGCCACCAAACGGCTGGTGTTCTATTTCGATAACATCAACGCCATGGATGTCATGGGACAGGAACTGGTATCCAGCATCATCCGCCTGCGGAATCCCAACATCTTTTTTGTCCTCACCAGTCTGCCCACCGCCGACTACGACACCATCACCTTTTTCAGTTCCCTCTCCAAAGAGGGACTGCTGCTGCCGCTTCGCATGGAACGGCTGACGCTGGAGGAGTCCGCACGCTATTTACAGGTGCACGTCCCCCACGCCGATTTTACGCCGGAAATGCTGGAAAAGATCTATGCGGAAACACAGGGCAACTTCTTTTTCCTGTCTGAGATGGCCGCCAATCTGCGGGAACAAAAGAACATCAGTTTTCTATCTCTCTCTGCACGGGGCATTCTGGATGACCGCTTAAACGGACTGTCCCCCTCCGCACGTGCGCTGCTGGACACGATTTCCGTCTTTCACGATTTCGCCACGTTCAATACCCTTACCATGATCCATGAACAGGACTCCGTGGAACTGCTGAGCGATCTGGAAGAGCTGAAGGAACACGCCCTGATTCAGGAGAAGAGCGAGAAAGGAAAACCGCACATCACCTTTGTGCACAGCAAGATGCGGCTCTACATCTATGAGAAACTCTCCCCCTCCCGCCGGCGCATTCTTCACAACAAAGTCGCCGAAGCGCTGGAACTGCGCCTGAAAACAGACATGGACATGCCCTCTCTCAAGGCGATTCTCTTCCACTACCAGCGCGCCAGAAATCGGGAGAAATGCCTGTGTTACGAGATCTGGAACATCGAGGCATACTCCGGTCTGAACTATGAACTGTATCCGGTGCTGGACGCCACCGGCGGAGAAACTGCCACACCGTCCAGCAATGTGCTGCACTACTTTGAGCACATCGAAAACGACCTGCTGGAATACCACCGGCTGAATCCGGATTTTGCGCAGTTTCACGAGTTCTTTGCCCGTCTGATGCACGCCAAGAGCCGCTATTGCATTCTGACCGGAAATTACACTGAGGGAAAAAAGTGTCTGGACTCCGGACTGTCTGATCCGTACACCAAGCAGAACGCTGCATTCCTGCTGCGCTTTATGCGGCAGTCCGCCTACTATGCCCTCCAGCTCCACGACACCGAGCTGCTGGACCGCTGCACCAAAGACGGTCTGATGATCTCCCAGCGCACCCAGAACCGTCTGGAACATGCGTTCTATCACCGGCTGCGCGGAGCATACTACATCTACACCGGTGATTGGGAACACGCCTTTACCTCTCTGATGCAGTCCGTGGACTATTTTTCCAAGACGGAGATGCGCACTAAGCCGTACACTCTGAACATCGCCGCCGTCTACAACTATCTGGGAGAAATCAAACGGCGCACCGGCGCACTCACTGAGGCGGTGCTCTACTACAACAAGGCGATTGCGCTCTGTCGGGAACAGGGATGCAGCATTGCGCCCACGTTTTACACCGATCTGGCGCTAACCTATTTTTCCGCCGGCGACTCAAAAACAGCAGAACAGTATTTTCGCATGGCAGACACTGCCTACGGAAACACACTGACCCTCATGGGAAAGCCCATGGTCAAAGCGTTCCTCGCCTATTTCCGCTGTCAAAGACAGGACTCCGCCTATCTGGAGGATTGGGCACTGGCGCAGGAGGCATGTCAGAAGCTGCAAAACCCTGTGGAAACCGGCGTGCTTCACCTCCTCGCTGCCAAAATGGCAGCAGTCTGTCCACACGACTTTCCCAAGCGTGCGGCGGACTACCAGACGGAGGGCGAGGCAATCCTGCACTGCTATCCGCCGTATTTTCAGGACTGTCCGGAGACAGCGCCTGCTCCGGTGATGGGATAACGCCATCACAGAATCAAACAAAAAGCACGCAACCTCCGGAATTAGACCGGAAGCTGCGTGCTTTTTTACGTATGGAAACGTACGTCACAAATGATACAATGCACACCCGAAAAGCAAAGGGAGTGCATTCTGCACCCCACTCCCCTCAAATTTTCTGCACCAACTCCGTCCCATCTTTCAAAACAAACACGATTTTTCCATCTCGATGCACCACTGCTTTTTCTACAGCAGCCAGCCACAATTGTGTATCAAATTCTGGCAGCATCCCATTTTGTCCGTTCAATACTCTTTGAAAGCCCTGAATCTGTTCCCGTCTTGCCAATCGCTCTGCTCGCCGTTCCTGCAGAGCGGTTTCTTGTTTCTGCAGCGGTTCGTATTGTCCCACCAGTGCCTGATACCGTTCCTCATACTTTTCCTGATCCTGCACAATTTCACTGTTCTCCCGAACATATCCCTGCACCTGTTCCGAAATTCGCATTTTCTGCGTTTCCAGTTCCTGCAATTGACGCTCTAAATCTGTACAGTCCGTAAGCAGTTCCAGCATCACCTGACAGTTTTCCAGAACTGCTTTTCGCTTTTGCAGCAATTCCTGAACGGCTGCCTGAAACCGCTGCTGTATGACGCTCTCCTGCAAATGGGGTGTCTGGCATTTGCACACCCCTTGGAATTTGTGATTGCACTGCCAGATCACCTGCCGGTATTTGCTGTTGGAATGCCAGACCTTTGCCCCGAAGAAATTTCCACAGTCACCGCAGACAAGCCGGGCAGCAAATACGCTCTTTCCATTGTACTGCCGCCGTAGGTTTTGTCTCCGCAGCAATTCTGCCTGCACCAGTTCAAATTCCTCCGGCACTATGATGGCAGGGTGACTTTCCTCAATGTAGTATTGCGGCACTTCGCCCTCATTCACCTTAGATTTTTTCGTGAGGAAATCCACCGTAAATCTCTTTTGCAATAGAGCAGAACCCTTGTATTTTTCATTGGTCAGGATGCTTTTCACTGTACTGGAACACCATTGTTCCTTTCCGGCAGGTGTCGGAACGCCCTGTTCTGTCAATGTTCTCGCAATTCCGGTCGGCGTTTTTCCCTCCATAAACCAACGATAGATGTTCCGAACAATCTCCGCCTCCTCCGGCACAATTTCCGGCAAGCCATCTGCTCCTTTTCGATAGCCTAGAAAATGCTTGTACGGCAGGCTGACCTTGCCGTCCGCCATTCGCTTTCGCTGTCCCCAAGTTACATTCTCCGAAATAGAACGGCTCTCCTCCTGTGCCAGACTGGACATGATGGTGATCAGCAGCTCGCCTTTGGAATCCAGCGTGTAGATGTTTTCTTTTTCAAAAAACACCTCCACGCCTTTTTCTTTCAGCTTTCGCACAGTCGTCAAAGAATCTACAGTGTTTCGTGCAAACCGGCTGACCGACTTGGTGACAATCAAATCGATCTTGCCGTCCAGAGCATCTGCCACCATGCGATTAAAGCCGTCCCGATGTTTGGTATTCAGGGCAGAAATGCCCTCATCGGTATAGACTGCAACAAACTCCCAGTCTGCCCGTTCCTGAATGTACTTGGTGTAGCGATCTACCTGTGCAGCATAAGAGGTCTGCTGCTCCTCAGAATCCGTGGAAACTCTGGCATAGGCTGCCACTCTGCGTTTCTGAACCTTGGTTTCCGGCAAATGTGTTATGGGGTGAAACTTTGCCGGTATTTTTAGGACTGTCGCCATTTTTTCTGCCTCGCTTTCTCTCGCATTTCCGTTGTCCAGCTTTCCGAACGGGAACGGTCTTTCCAAGATACGATTTGTTCCGTTCCGTCCGAAAAGCAAAATTGCAGTTCATTGGGTGCAGGAATCTGAATCTGTTCAATTCGTTCCGCAAATTGTTCCGCATCAAATTCCGATATTTCCAAAACATCACAGCAGGCAGAGAGCAGCGTATTTTCCGGAATTTGTTTTGCTGTTGGACAGTATTTTTTCCCTTTGGTGTTGTAAGTGGAACAAATCCAGACCACACCGGTCACTGTCGTTTTTCTGCGGTAATATTTGCCGCAGCAGGCACACCGTATTTTCTGCGTAAATGGATATCGGTTTGTGGTACAGGAACCGGCATATTTTTTCTGCCGTTCCGCCATTTGTTTCTGCACTGCATCAAACTGTTCCTGCGAAATGATGGCTTCATGCGAACCGGCAACAAAATACTGCGGAAGCTGTCCGATGTTAGCCACCTTTTTCTTGGTAATGTGATTTTCCCGAAAACTTTTTTGCAGCAGCAAATTTCCGGTGTACTTTTCATTGCGGAGTGTTCGCCTTACGTCCTCTGTCGTCCATGCACAGCCACGCACCGTGCATATCTGCTGTTCGTTCAGTTTCTTGGCAATTGCCAGCTTACCCATGCCAGACAGATAATATAGAAAAATCATTCTGACGATTTCTGCCTCCTCCGGTACGATTTCCAGTTTTCCGGACTTGGTTCGCCGATAACCCAGCATTCGCATACTCCCGACTTTTCCCTGTTCAAAGTCCTTTCGCATCTGCCACTTTTTGTTCTCACTGGCAGAATAGCTTTCCTCCTGTGCATAGGATGCCAGAATGGAAAGCATCAGTTCGCCGTCAGAACTCATGGAATGAATCCGCTGTTCCTCGAAATAGACATCAACGCCCAGTGTTTTCAGTTCCCGTACCGTTTCCAGCAGGGTGACCGTGTTTCGTGCAAAACGGGAAATGGACTTTGTCAGAATCAAGTCGATTTCTCCCCGCCGGCACCGGTTCAGCAGCTTTTGAAATTCCGCCCGATTTTCCTTTGTTCCCGTCAATGCCTCATCTGCATAAACACCGCAGAACAGCCACTCCGGATTGCTCTGGATCAGCTGATTGTAATAGCTGACCTGTGCTGACAGAGAATGGAGCATGGCATCCTTTCCGCTGGACACTCTGGCATAGGCTGCCGTCCGTTTCAACAGGAATGGCTTTTTCTGTGGAAATGCAACTTTTTGTATCACTCGTGCCGTGATAATCTCCCCCTTTCCGATGACATATTACCGTACGATCGGGCAGGAGTCAAGGAATATACTGCACAAAGATATGCCGGAACGTTCGGCAATTATGGTGTTGATTTTTTGGAATTCCTCCGGCGTGACCAATCCAGCATGCATCCAGCTTTTCAAAATCGAAACTGTGGTTTGATACGTAATGATCTTATGGTAATGTTCTTTTTCCATGAGCCATTTCCTTTCTGTACTTCCCATAGCAAAGACGGGAACAATATTTTCGGTGCGAACTGGGATAGGCAAAAAACGGCTCTTTGCAGATAGGGCAGAGCTGCTGTAATTTGCCGTCCCCCGATACAGCATGATGATTCCACCAAGTGTTGTGGCATTGTGTGGAACAGAATCGTTTCGGCTTTCGGTGCGGTGTCTGCACAACAGAACGCCCACACTGCGGACAGTGTGGGCAGGATTCGCTTCCCCTCTGCCGTTTGCAGAAAGAAGCCACAGTGTTAACAGACAGCCCTAATTGGACTGCGATTTTCTTGTAGCCCAGACCGCTGCTGTGCAGTTGTCGGATCTGGTCTTTTTGTTCTGCATTCATCCAATCACCCCAAAATTATCCCAAGAAACATAACCAGTCACATACTGTCCCACCGGTGTTTTTCCGCAGAACTCCGGCTTTGTGGTGATCCGATAACGACCGTTCTTGCAGGCAATGCCGTCATAGAGATAGTAAGTGCCGCTGATTCTTCTGGTTACAGATGTAGTTTCTGCACTGGCGAACAGAGGTGTGTTGGCACGAATGTGAACCTTCTGTCCTTTGGTGAACTTGCTGCCATTGGTGTAGACCACATTTCCGTTGGCATCAAATACAGAGTATCCAGTTTTGCAGGCTTTTTTTGCGTTTTCTAAGGAAGAATACGCCCCCAACTGCGACTTTGCATCTGCCCAAGACTTTCTCACTCGGTAAAGCTGCTTTGTTGCAGGAATAGGTGTTGTGGATGCAGAACCTGCATTCAAATAAGACTGTACCTTTTTCTTGAACTCCGCCCAATGGGGCAAGATGTACGCCGGACACATCTTGTACCGATTGTACATGGTGTTCAGCTGGTCAACAGTTCCGTTTCGTCCGTCACAAACATTGAGCCAGTGGGTATGGGTGTAGAGGTGGCTGATGTCCAGTCCATACTGTTTTAATAACGCTGCCGCCAATTTTGCTGCATTATCTTCCGACTTCTTATCCGTAGAATTGTATGCAGAGGACATAATACACTCGATGGCAATGGTTCTTCTGTTGCCGTTCCCAGAACCGTCAGC